>DAMDPH010000007.1:0-61925 GCA_032082785.1 Sphingobium sp.
CCAGTCGAGATGCGGCATCGTCGCCAGCGCCTCCAGCGCGAGCGCCTGATCCTTCTGCCGCACCAGCCGCCCGACCATCAGCAGGCGAAACGGTCCATCGCCGCGCGCCTTGCGGGTGCGGGCGACGCGCTCCATCGCCGCGCTGACGGTGGGGCGCGGCAGCAGTTGCACCTGCGCCGCCGCCAGCGGGCCGCGATCCTGCAGCAGTTGCCGGTCCCGCTCCCCCATGACGATGGTCATCGCACTTGCTTTGGCGATGGCGCGAAAGCGGGTGAGGCGCAGCAGCGCGCTCAGCCCCCGCCCCTTGGGGCAGATGATCGGATTGGAAACCCGGCCCACGGCCAGGGTCGGGCTGCCCATCGCCGCCAGCGCCACCAGCATGTTGCTCTGATTGCCGGCCGAATAGAGAATGTCGGGCCGATGGCGCCAGACCATCGCCGCCAGTGCGGAAAATTGCGCGATCATCGACAGGCGGCGGGCGCAGCGGGGGGCGGGCACGCGGCGGATCGTCACCCGGGGATCGATCAGTCCCGCCGCCGGCCCGTCGAGACGGGCCATCCACAATTCCACCCGGACGCCGCGCCGGTGCAGATGATTGGCCAGCAGGATCGCCACCCGGTCAAGCCCGCCATCGCCCGGCTGATAGAGGTAAATGGCGACGGAAAAGGCGGATGCGCAGAAAGAAGGCCGAAAAAACATGCACCTGTCCGTGCGAGGGGGAAGAACCATCGCTGGTTCGACGCTCCCAACACCCGGAACCCGTATAAAGCTCCGCCTCTTCTTCTTCCTTTCAGCAGCGACCCGTCAGGTCAGCGCGGCATCTGCAACGACGCGTAGCAGGTAAAGCCGCTGGTCCCCGACTGAAGCCGGCGGATATAGTTCAGATAGGCCTGGTTCTGCTCATAGCTGGTGCCGGGCAGCGGCCGCCCCTGGATCGCCTGCTTCACCTGCTCACCGGTATAGCTCTGGCCGGTCGCGGGAAAGGCGCCGGGCGTGCCGGCGGCGACCACTTCACCATCGGCGGCGATGGCATTGCCGGCGCGGGCGGGATCGGGGATTGGGATGGTGCAGTTGAGCACGGAGGCGGCGGTGCTGGCGAGCGCCGGGCGGATCGAGACGATGGCGGACGCGGCGACCGCCCCGCCCATCAGCAGCTGACGCCGGGACGCGACCGCGGCCTCGACGGCCTGACCTTCGCCGCTGCTATCGGCGGCCGGGTCTTGCTGCATATCTCCTGCTTCGCTCATCTCGTCCGGTTCCGCTTATCAGCATCGTCAAAGCGTAAGAATATCATCCTAAAGCCTGTTCCCGCCGGGCCGACCGGAGCAGCGCCCTTAATCTTTAGTTTTCCGCACTTTCCGGGCCAGCTGATGATAGGATCGGCCTCCAAAATGCGGTAGGTCTGCTTTTCATCGCAGGAAATGCGTGAAAAATCCATTACGGTAACCATGAATCGACTGAGCATCTCGCAAATTACGGCGTCCTTCGCGATGCTTCTGCTCGGCACCGGCGGCGCGCTGATCCTGGGCGGATCGCCGGCCGTCATCGCGCTGCCGCTGCTGGCAGGGCTGGCGGTGCTGCTGATCAATGCGGAGGGCGGCGCGGCCGGGCGACCGGACCGGGCCGAACCGGTGGCGCCGGCCAGCCTGCTCGACCATCCCGAATTTGCCGGCTGGATGGAGGGGATTTCCGACCCGCTGATGCTGGTGGAAAAGGGCCGTATCCTGCGCGCCAACCGGGCGGCGCAGCGGCTGCTCGGCACCCATATCGAGGGCGACGACGCACGCATGGCGATCCGCCACCCCGCCGCCGCCGAACGGCTGGCGAGCCTCAGCCCGATGGCCGAGCCGGTGATGCTGGAGCTGGTGGGGCTGGGCACCCGCGAACAGCGCTGGCAGATGCGGATCGCGCCGGTGGGCGCGGTGTCCGACGTGCGCCGGCTCGTCCATCTGGTCGACCATAGCGGCACCCATGCGGCCGAGCGGATGCGCGTCGACTTCGTCGCCAATGCGAGCCATGAATTGCGCACGCCGCTGGCGGGCATATTGGGCTTCATCGAAACGCTGGCCGACCCCGAATTGGGCAAGGATGACGAGACGCGCCAGCGCTTCCTCAAGATCATGGACGGCGAAGCGCGGCGGATGCAGCGGCTGATCGACGATCTCATCTCGCTCTCGCGCATCGAGGCGGAGAAATATCGCGTGCCCGATCATGAGGTCGACCTGTCGGAGCTGGTCGCCGAAGTGGTGGGCGTGTTCCGCGCCAGCCATGGCGATCGCGGCCGGGAGGTGGAGATGGAGATCGCCCCTGCCCTGCCGCCGGTGCAGGGGGACCGGGCGCAGCTGTCGCAGCTGCTGCACAATCTGATCGGCAATTCGGTCAAATATGGAAGGCCGGGCACGCCGATCCGGGTGGCGCTGGTCGAAGGGCCGAGCGGGATGACGCGGCTGTCGGTCGCCGACGAAGGCGAAGGCATCGCGCCCGATCATCTGCCGCGCCTGACCGAGCGTTTCTACCGCGTCGATTCAGGCCGCAGCCGGGCGATGGGCGGCACCGGCCTTGGCCTCGCCATCGTCAAACATATTGTCGAGCGGCATCGCGGCCGGCTGGATATCGCCTCGGTGCTGGGCAAGGGCAGCAGCGTCACCATCCTCCTCCCCCGCCCCCTGCCGGAAGTCCCCGCACCGCGCGTCGAGCCGTGAGCTGGCTGGTCTGGCCGGTTCGGGTCGGCCGATAGGATAGGCTACAGGGGTGCGACAGATGCGCGATATTTTGCATGTGGGTAAGGCGTTGGGATTGCTGGGATAGGTCGGCGCGACGGCGCACAAATTGGTCAGGCCGAAATAGGATATCGAGGTCGGGTTGGCGGCTGTTCTGTTCACCCGGCGTGGGTCGGGGTGCAGCGGGGTGGCAGTAGTGGGCGGCGTGTCGTCTATGTCGCCAGCTTTCGCTGGGGCGACGGCAGCGGGGGGCGACGGTTTAGGCGCGAGTGGCGGTGCTGGTGACGGGAGTGCCGGGTCAGCGTGACGGCGATGAGGTGCTGGGCAATCGAGTTTGGGGCGATGTCCTGCTGGCCCTCTTTACCGTCACCCCAGCGAAAGCTGGGGTCGCATGTCTTAAGGGAAACGCTTGCCTATTGTCCGGGCACTTTATTGGCTGAGGGCGGGGTGATGCGGTGGGGGCGGTTCGTCTATGCCGCCTGAGGCCCCAGCTTTCGCTGGGGCGACGATAAGGTTGGGGCGACGGTGGTGGGCTGGGATCAGACGGGGTGCCTTGTAGGGGCGCTTTCTTCGGGCGACTCTGCCTGCAATCGCGGTAAGCCTGAGTAAGAGCGCGCGCTTTGCCGCTCCGGCATCGCCCGAAAAACCCGCGCAATTCCGCCAATCGGCGGCATTGTCATCAAAATGCAATCTCATTGTCACAAAGGCGCGATGTACGGCCGTTAGGGCGCCACCCATAGGGGGGCGGCGACCTTGCGAATCGCGGCCTTGTCGATGGAGGTTTCCCGTGAAGCATTTCGCTCTATTCGCCGCGACGGCCACTGCCGTGCTTTCGCTTGCCGCTTGCGGCGATCAGGCCGGCGGCGGTGCCGGCGCCACCCGCGACCAGATCCGCGCGGTCGGCTCGTCCACCGTCTATCCTTTCTCCACCGCCGTGGCTGAGCTGTTCGTCGCGAACAATGCCGGCATGAAGTCGCCGATCATCGAATCGACCGGCACCGGCGGCGGCATGAAGCTGTTCTGCGCCGGCGTCGGCGCCCAGCATCCCGACATCGCCAACGCGTCGCGCCGGATGAAGAAGAGCGAGTTCGAGGATTGCCGGAAAAACGGCGTCACCGACATTATCGAAGTGCAGGTCGGCGTCGACGGCCTCGCCTTCGCCGAATCGAAGCAAGGCCCGGCCCTCAGGCTGACGCCCAAGATCGTCTATGAGGCGCTGGCCGCCAATCCTTATGGCAAGGGGCCGAACAAGGCCCAGACCTGGAAGGATGTGGACCCCAGCCTGCCGGCGATCGCCATTTCGGTCTTCGGTCCCCCGTCCACCAGCGGCACGCGCGACTCGCTCGCCGAGCTGGTGCTCGAAAAGGGCTGCCAGAGCGATCCGGCCATGGGCGCGCTCAAGGACAAGAATGAGGACGAATATAAGGCGACCTGCACCCGCATCCGCGAGGATGGCAAATATGTCGACGCGGGCGAGAATGACAATCTGATCGTCAGCAAGCTGGGCGCCAACCCCAATGCGGTCGGTGTGTTCGGCTTCAGCTTCCTGGAGGAAAATCGCGACACGCTGCGCGACATTCCGATCAACGGCATCGAGGCCACTTATGACACGGTGTCCAAGGGCGAATATCCCGGTGCGCGTCCGCTCTACATCTATGTGAAGAAGGCGCATATGCAGGCGGTGCCCGGGCTTCAGGCCTTCCTCAACAGCTTTGCCGGCAATTGGGCGCCCGGTGGCGCGCTGGCGAAGCGCGGCATGGTCGCCGCGCCCGAGGATGTCCGCAAGGCCAATGCCGAGGTGGTCAAGTCGCTGACCGTGCTCGACGGCGCGCAGCTGAAATAAGCCGCACATGACCGGTCCCGCCATCCTCCTGCTGCTCGCGGGCCTGGGCGCCATCGCCTGGGTCAGCGCCCGCGCCCGCGCCGTGCGGCTGCAAACCGCCGCGCGCGCCACCGGCCGACGCGATGCCGTGCATAGCCTGCCGGGCTATCATGGCTGGTATGTCGCGCTCTGGACGCTGATCCCCGCCGGCCTGTTCCTGGCCGTCTGGGCCAATGTGTCGCCCGGCCTCGTCACCCAGGCGGTGCTGGCCGACCCGGCGGCGCAGAGCCTGCCGATGGACGGCTTTGCCCGCTCCTCCATATTGGGGGAGGCGCGGGCCATCGCCGCCGGTACGCAGGCGGGCGCCTTCAACCCGCAGTCGCAGGCGCTGGTGGAACCCTATCGCGCGGCGCTGTCCAAATATGGCATCGCCGGTGCGGTGCTGGCGATGATCCTGGCCTTTGCCGGGGGCGCCTATGCCTTCACCCGCGTCCGCCCCGACTTCCGCGCCCGCACGCGGGTGGAGCGGCTGGTGATGGGAGTGCTGCTGCTCGCCTCGCTGCTCGCGATCGTGACGACGCTGGGCATTGTCGCGTCGCTGCTGTGGGAGAGTTTCCGCTTCTTCTCCATGGTGAACCCGATCGATTTTCTGTTCGGCACCAAATGGAGCCCGCAATCGGCGGCGATGGGCTATGGCAATGCGGATGCGTTCGGCGCGGTGCCGCTTTTCTGGGGCACCATCTTCATCGGCGCGATCATCGCCATGGCCGTCGCCATTCCGCTGGGCCTGATGAGCGCGGTCTACCTCACCCAATATGCCGCCCCCGCGGTGCGCAAATGGATGAAGCCGATGCTGGAGATGCTCGCCGGCGTGCCGACGGTCGTCTATGGCTATTTCGCCGCGCTGACCGTGGCGCCGGCGCTGCGCGACTTCGCGGTCGCCATCGGCATCCACAGCGCCTCGTCCGAGAGCGCGCTGGCCGCCGGCCTCGTCATGGGCGTGATGATCATCCCCTTCGTCTCCTCCATGGCCGATGACAGCATCGCCGCCGTGCCGCAGTCGATGCGCGACGGCAGCCTGGCGATGGGCGCGACCACCAGCGAGACGATCCGCAAGGTGCTGATCCCCGCCGCCCTGCCGGGCGTGGTGGGCGGCGTGCTGCTGGCCGTCAGCCGCGCCATCGGCGAAACGATGATCGTGGTGATGGCCGCTGGCCTTGCCGCCAACCTCACCGCCAATCCCTTTGCCAGCGTGACCACGGTGACGACGCAGATCGTCCAGCTGCTGACCGGCGACCAGGAGTTTGACAGCGCCAAGACGCTGGCGGCCTTCGCCCTTGGCCTGGTGCTGTTCATCGTCACCCTGCTGCTCAACATCGTGGCCCTGCGGGTCGTGAAAAAATATCGCGAGGCTTACGACTGATGCGCCTGCGTCTTTATCCTCAGCACGGACGGGGTGTGGCCCGATGACCGCTCCCCGCACCCCCACCAACTGGAAATCGACCGCGATGCAGAAGCGGATCGCCCGGCGCTATGCCGCCGAGCGTCGCTTCAAGCTGCTGGGCCTTGGCGCGGTGCTGCTGTCGGCGGCCTTCCTCGCCTTCCTGCTCATCACCATGATGGGCAATGGCCTGCGCGGCTTTACCCGCACGGAAATCGCCGTGACGGTCGATTTCCCGGCCTCGCCGCTGCTGCTCGACCCAAAGGCGATCACCGACGAGGCGCTGGCCAATGCCAATCTGCCGATGGTGACGAGCATGGTGGCGAAGAAGGCGCTCGGCCCCGATGCCGACCGGCTGCTGTCGCCGAGCGGCTGGACCGCGCTGCGCGACGCGATCAAGGCCGACCCGGAGATTCTGGGCCGCACCGAGACGATCGACATCCCCGCCTCCACCGCCATCGACCTTGCCGCCAAGAGCGAAGGGTCGGCCGAGGATGAGGCCGCCGTCGCGCGGCTGAAACAGGCGGGGCTGCTGGAAACCGGCTTCAACGCCAATTTCCTGTCGTCGAGCGACGGCACCGATCCGACCCAGGTCGGCATCTGGGGCGCGTTCAAGGGTTCGCTGCTCACCATGTTGGTGACGCTGCTGCTGAGCTTCCCGGTCGGCGTCGCCACCGCCCTCTATCTTGAGGAATATGCGCGCAAGAACTGGATCACCGACATTATCGAAGTGTCGATCAACAATCTGGCGGCGGTGCCTTCGATCATCTTCGGCCTGCTCGGCCTGTCGATCTTCCTCAACTTCCTGCACCTGCCGCGCTCGGCGGCTCTGGTCGGCGGTCTGACGCTGGCGCTGATGACCATGCCGGTCATCGTCATCGCCGGGCGCAACGCCATCAAGTCGGTGCCGCCCAGCATCCGCGACGCGGCGCTCGGCATCGGCGCGTCGCCGGTACAGGTGGTGTTCCAGCATGTGCTGCCGCTCGCCCTGCCCGGCATTCTCACCGGCACGATCATCGGCATGGCCCGCGCGCTGGGCGAGACGGCGCCGCTGCTGATGATCGGCATGCGCGCCTTCATCGCGACGCCGCCGGGCGGGATCACCGATCCGGCGACCGTACTGCCGGTGCAGATCTTCCTCTGGTCGGACGAGGTATCGAAGGGCTTTGTCGAGAAGACGTCGGCGGCCATTATCGTGCTGCTGGTCTTCCTGCTCGCCATGAACGGCCTCGCCATCTACCTGCGCAACAAATTTGAACGACGGTGGTAACCGCAATGAACGAAGAACAGCAAAGCCTCGCTCCCGCCAATCCGAAGATGACGGCGCGTGACGTCAAGGTCTTCTACGGCCCCAAGGAAGCGATCAAGGGCGTGTCGATCGATGTCGACATGGACAATGTCACCGCCTTCATCGGCCCGTCGGGCTGCGGCAAGTCGACTTTCCTGCGGACGCTGAACCGCATGAACGACACCGTCGCCAGCGCGCGGGTGGAAGGCACGATCACGCTCGACGGCGAGGATATCTATGCGCCCTCGATGGACGTGGTGCAGCTGCGCGCGCGGGTGGGCATGGTGTTCCAGAAGCCCAATCCCTTCCCCAAGTCGATCTATGAAAATATCGCCTATGGGCCGCGCATCCACGGGCTGGCCCATGCCAAGGCGGATCTCGACATCGTCGTCGAAAAATCACTGCGCCGGGCGGGGCTGTGGGACGAGGTGAAGGACCGGCTGCACGACAGCGGCACGGCTTTGTCGGGCGGCCAGCAGCAGCGCCTGTGCATCGGCCGCGCCATTGCGGTGGAGCCGGAAGTCATCCTGATGGACGAGCCTTGCTCCGCGCTCGACCCGATCGCCACCGCCAAGATCGAGGAGCTGATCCACGAACTGCGCGGGCGCTACGCCATCGTGATCGTCACCCATAATATGCAGCAGGCCGCGCGCGTGTCGCAGCGCACCGCCTTTTTCCACCTGGGCGAGCTGGTGGAATATGGGGTCACGTCGGACATCTTCACCAATCCGCGCCAGGAGCGGACCAAGGACTATATCACGGGACGGTACGGATAAGCCCTTTTCCGCCGTTCGGTTCGGGCAGCTTCAGGCGAAGTCGAAGTGGACTGAACGGCGGTCAGTTATTCCGGTCCGGATGGAGCAGAACATGGCAGAACATACGATCAAGGCATTTGACGAGGAAATCGACACGCTGCGCGGGCTGATCGCGGAAATGGGCGGGCGCGCCGAGGCGGCGATCGAAAATGCGATGCTCTCGCTGCAACGGCAGGACAAGCTGCTGGCGGCCGATGTCGTCGCCGGCGACAAGCGCATCGACGCGATCGAGGCCGAAGTCGAAAAGCTGGTAATCCAGATCATCGCCCTGCGCGCGCCGATGGCCAACGACCTGCGCGACGTGATCGCCGCGCTCAAGATCGTCGGCGTGGTCGAGCGGATCGGCGACTATGCCAAGAATATCGCCAAGCGCGTGCCGGAGATCGTCGCCAACAACCGCACGGTCGAGCCGATCTCGCTGCTGCCCTCCATGGGCCAGGTGGCCGGCGAGATGGTGCATGACGCGCTCAACGCCTTTGCCGCGCGCGACGCCGAGCTGGCGCTGGCGGTGGTCGAGCGCGACACGGTGGTGGACGATTTCTACAACAGCGTGTTCCGCACGCTCGTCACCTTCATGGTCGAAAATCCCAAGACGATCAGCGAATGCGCGCATCTGCTGTTCGTCGCCAAGAATATCGAGCGGATCGGCGACCATGCGACCAATGTCGCGGAGATGGTCTATTATGCCGCGACGGGCAAGACCCTGCCGGAACGCGAACGCGGCGGTCATCAGCAGCAGGAGGATTGAGCATGCCCCGGGCCAAGATGCTTCTGGTGGAGGATGATGCGGCGCTCGCCGAATTGCTGATCTGGCATTTCAAGCGCGAGGATTTCGACGTGTCCCACACGGTGGACGGCGAAGAAGCGCTGTTGATGGCGCAGGAAAATGTGCCCGATATCGTGCTGCTCGACTGGATGGTCGAAAGCCTGTCGGGGATCGAGGTCTGCCGCCGGCTGCGGCGCATGAACGGCACCGCCAATATCCCGATCATCATGCTGACCGCGCGCGGCGAGGAAGAGGATCGCGTGCGCGGGCTGGAAACCGGCGCCGACGATTATGTGACCAAGCCCTTCTCCCCCCGCGAGCTGGTGGCACGCGTGGGCGCGGTGCTGCGGCGGGTGCGCCCGGCGCTGGCCGGCGAGACTCTGACTTTCGCCGATGTCGAGATGGACACGGTGGGCCACAAGGTGCGCCGGGGCGGTCAGGTCATTCCGCTGGGGCCGACGGAATTCCGCCTGCTCAAACATTTCCTCGAACATCCCGGCTGGGTCTTTTCGCGCGAACGGCTGCTGGACAGCGTGTGGGGCCAGGACAGCGATATCGAGCTGCGCACGGTCGACGTGCATATCCGCCGCCTGCGCAAGGCGATCAACGCCGATGGCCGGCACGACATCATCCGCACGGTACGGTCGGCGGGCTATGCGCTGGACACGGACGGGCCGGCCTGAGCGAGGACGCGAGGATGCGCCCGGTGCGGCGCATGCTGCTGCGTCATATAGGGATGGCCGCTCCTCGCGCTCGCGCTGAGACAGGTCGAACGGCCGTTGTTCTAACCAGAAGGGAAGTCAGCGCTTCGACCGGCTCAGCCCGAACGGCTGCCTTGTAAGACGCGCAGGACGGCACCGGTCCGGTGCGGTCATGCTATGGACGGCCGCGCCCTTCCAGACAGACGCCTACCGGCTCTCAGCCGAGCATCGCATAGAGGCAGGCGATGACCGCCACCGTGCCGAGCGCGCTGCGCACGGCATGGAGCCGCCCCCAGCGCTGCATCAGCGGCCGGCAGCCATCGGCCGCGTCCGGCGCCTGCAATCGGCGGTTGAGCGGCAGGATGATCAGCAGGGTGAAGGGCCAGTTGGCCACCAGCAGCAGCGCGGCGACCGTCCAGGCGGGATGATGGGTGGCGAAAAAGGCCAGCAGGCAGGCAAGGCTGCCCAGCGCGGCAAGGCTCGCCTGAATGGTGAAGGCGCGGGCATAGCTTGGCCGCCATTGCGCCACCATCGCCGCATCGTCCAGCAGCAGCCGGGCGGGATGTTCGACCAGGCTGATATAGAGCGCGATGCTGGCGAAGATCGTCGCCAGCATCAGCGCCGTGATCGGCCAGATCATCGCGCCCCGCCCCCGCTGCGCATCGTCAGTTGGACGGCGGCGGCAGCCGCTTCACCGGCGGCGTGGCGATCAGCCAGCGATAGACGCGGCCGACGACCGGCGCCCGCTTGATCCGATTGCGCCAGAGCAGCGATTCCAGCCCCGGCAGATGCCGGCGGTTCCGCCGCGCTTCGGGCAGGCGGCGGATGCGGTGGAGAACGCTGATTTTCGGCGTGCCTTCTTCCAGGCACCGTCGGTACAGGGCAAGGTCATCGGCGCCGGCAGGTCGGTTCACCAGAGTAATGAAAGCCCATCGGATGAACATGTCGCCGTTGGCGCGCATCAATTGCTGGGCCGACTGAGCCGGCCGAGCGGCAACGAAAATATCTACTTCTGACGGATGACTCGCCATTTACTCTCCCTCTCCCCAGGAAGAGCCTATACCGTTACGCCGCCGATTCAAGCCGCCTTGCGCGCTTTGCTCAATTTCTTGAGCAACATGTCCCGTTTTAGGCGGGAAAGATGGTCAATGAATAATATACCTTCCAGATGGTCCATCTCATGCTGGAGGCAGGTGGCCAGCAGGCCGTCCAGCTGCTCCTCATGAATACGGCCGTCCCGGTCCATCCAGCTGGCGCGGATGGTGGAGGGTCGTTCGACCTCGGCATATTGATCGGGAACCGACAGGCAGCCTTCATTATAGACCGACAGATCGGGCGATCCGGCCAGAACTTCCGGGTTGATGAAGACCATCGGCTTCTTGACCGGCGGCCCATCCTCCTCCTCCGGGTCCTGAAGGTCGATCACCAGCACCCGCTTGGGCACGCCGACCTGGATCGCCGCCAGGCCGATGCCGGGGGCGTCGTACATGGTGTCAAACATGTCGTCGATCAGACGCTGAAGATCATCGTCGATGCTCTCGACGGGCGTGGAAATGGTACGCAGGCGCGGATCGGGCGCCTCAAGGATCGGAAGAATGGCCATGCTGCGAAAATAAGCTTAATGCCGCAAAAATTCAAGCGACCGGACGCCGCGCGCGGAGCGCCTGGGCGAGCGTGCCTTCGTCGAGATAATCCAGCTCGCCGCCCACCGGCACGCCATGGGCCAGCTGCGTCAGGCGCAGCGGAAAACGCTCCAGCCGCTCGGCCAGATAATGGGCGGTGGTCTGGCCTTCCAGCGTGGCGTTCATCGCCAGCACCACCTCATCGATGCCGCCTGCCTCCACCCGCGCGACCAGCGCGTCGATGCGCAGATCCTCCGGCCGCACGCCTTCCAGCGCGGACAGACGACCGCCCAGCACATGGTAGCGGCCGGGGAACAGTCGCGACTTGTCCAGCGCCCACAGGTCCGGCACATCCTCCACCACGCACAGCGCGCGCGGGTCGCGCCGGGGGTCGGCGCAGATGCCGCACGGATCGACCGTATCGACATTGCCGCACTGGGTGCAGGTCACCAGACGCGCATTCACCGCCTCCAGCGCCCGCAGCAGCGGCTCCAGCGCGCCCTCGCGCCGCTTGAGCAGGTGCAGCACCGCGCGCCGGGCGGACCGGGGACCAAGACCGGGCAGGCGGGACAGCGCCTGGGTCAGCGCATCGATTTCGGGAGAAGCCATGAACAGGAGATAAGAGCTTGCAAGTCGCGGGCACAAGGGGTTTGAGAGGCCGGTTGGAAATACGCCCTGCGGCGCAGCGCGGCACCGGCAGCAAAATGCGCGCCTGCGCGTATTTTCAAACAGATTCGTAAGAGGCAATATGCGCATCATCTACATGGGAACGCCCGATTTCGCCGTGCCGGCGCTCGACGCCCTCGCGGCGGCGGGTCATGAGCTTGTGGCGGTCTATAGCCAGCCCCCCCGCCCCGCCGGACGCGGCAAGGCGCTGCGCCCCTCCCCCGTGCAGGCGCGGGCGGAGGCGCTGGGCCTGCCCGTCCATACGCCGCTGTCGCTCAAGTCGCCCGAGGTACAGGCGGCCTTCGCGGCGCATGAGGCCGATGTCGCGGTGGTCGCCGCCTATGGGCTGATCCTGCCGCGGCCGGTCCTGGCGGCGCCGCGGCTGGGCTGCATGAACATTCACGCTTCGCTGCTGCCCCGCTGGCGCGGCGCGGCGCCGATCCAGCGCGCGATCCTGGCCGGCGACAATGTCACCGGCGTCACCATCATGGATATGGAGGCCGGGCTGGACACCGGGCCGATGCGCGCCAAACATGTGACGCCGGTCGAGGACAAGACCGCCGGCCTGCTGACGCGCGAGCTGGCGCTGGCGGGCGCGGAGCTGATGGTGGAGGTGCTGGACGATCCGGACCTGCATCCCCCCGTGCCGCAACCTGAAGAGGGCGTCACCTATGCCGCCAAGATCGAGAAGGCGGAGGCGCGGATCGACTTCACCCAGGACGCGCACCGGATCGAGCGACTGGTGCGCGCCTTCAACCCGATGCCCGGCGCCTTTTTCGAATATGGCGGCGAACGCTTCCGGCTGCTCGCCGCCCATGTCGAGGCCAAGCAGGGGCCGGCGGGCGCCTTGCTGGACGACAGCCTGCTGATCGGGTGCGGCCATGGCGCGATCCGGCCGACGCTGATCCAGCGCGCGGGCAAGGCTGCGATGACGCCGGGCGAGCTGCTGCGCGGCTTCGACATGCCGGCGGGGAGCCGTGTCGATGGATGAGGCGTCGGCGGCGCCGCCCGCCAGCGATGGCGCCGCACCGCCAACCGCCCGTTTCGCCTTCACCGTCGAATTTGACGGCCGCCCCTTCATGGGCTGGCAGCGGCAGGCGCATGGGCCGAGCGTGCAGCAGGCGATCGAGGATGCGATCCACGCGGTCACCGGCGAGCGCGCGGTCATCCATGCCGCCGGGCGCACCGATGCGGGCGTCCACGGACTGGCGATGCGCGCCCATGCCGACATCGCCAAGCCGATCGCCCCCTTTCGCCTGATGGAAGCGGTCAATGCCCGGCTGCGCCCGCATCCGGTCGCGATCCTCGCCTGCGAAAAAGTGGCGGACGACTGGCATGCGCGCTTTTCCTGTCTGGGGCGCAGCTATGTCTACCGCATCGCCAACCGGCGCGCGCCGCTGACCTTCGAACGCGGGCTGGTCTGGCGGGTGATCCAGCCGCTGGACAGCGACGCTATGCAGGAGGCCGCGCAGCTGCTGGTGGGGCGGCATGATTTCACCACCTTCCGTTCGGCCCATTGCCAGGCCGAGAGCCCGGTCAAGACGCTGGACCGGCTTGACGTGGAGCGGGACGGATCCCGCATCGCCATCCATGCCGCCGCCCGGTCCTTCCTGCATCATCAGGTGCGATCGATGGTGGGCTGTCTGGCGCTGGTGGGCATGGGCCGGTGGAGCCCCGCCGATCTGCGCGCGGCGCTGGAGGCACGGGACCGCGCCGCGCTCGGCCTCAACGCGCCGCCGGATGGGCTGTATTTCGTCGACGCCCGCTACCCCTGAGGCGGATCAGAGCGTGGCCCGGAACGGGGTGAAGTTGGTGCCCTCGTCATAAATGTCGAGCCCTTCGCGCCGCTTGACCCAGCCCACCACCGCATAGGTGACGGGCGTCAGCAGCGCTTCCCAGCCGACCTTGAGCGCCCAGTTGCTGACCATCACCGTCGCCACCTGCGCATTGGTCCAGTCGCCATAAAAAGCGAGCGGGTAGAAGAGCAGGCTGTCCACCCCCTGCCCCACCACGGTCGATCCGATGGTGCGCATCCACAAATGCCGCCCCTGCGTCAGCAGCTTCATCCGCGCGAGCACGAAACTGTTGGCGAACTCCCCCGCCCAGAAGGCGATGAGCGAGGCGAAGACGATGTGCCAGGTGCTGCCGAACACGGCTTCATAGGCGGCCTGATCGGGCCAGCCGGCCGCCGGGGGGAGCGCCACCACCACCCAGCTCATCAGCGCCATGAACAGCATGGCGGCAAAACCGGCCCAGACGCAGCGCCGCGCCCGCGCATAGCCATAGACTTCGGTCAGCACGTCGCCCAGCACATAACCCAAGGGAAAGAAGAGGATTCCCGCGCCAAAGGTGAAGCCGCCCAGGCTCGACAGCTTGGCCGCGCCGATCAGGTTGGAGAGCAGCAGGATGGCGACAAAGGCCGCCATGAAGAAGTCATAATAGCGCAGCGGCCGCCCGCGCAGCGCATTGGCATCGACCCTGTGCAACCCGGCATCGCTCATCGCCCGTGCATATCGGCTGGTCCCACGATTGCAAGCTGCCGCACCTGCCGCTATCGAGCGGACACACGGCCCCGTAGCTCAGCTGGATAGAGCATTCGCCTTCTAAGCGAACGGTCGCAGGTTCGAATCCTGCCGGGGTCGCCATATCCTTCCAGATAGGAAGAGGCCCTGCCGAAGCAGGGCCAAGGTGTTTAACCTAGGAAGCGATCGAAGCCGCTTCCCAGCTCAGATGCCTCCCGATCTAGGGGAGCGAGCGCCAGTGCGCCCGGACGTGTTCGACACGACCAAAGCGCAGGCGAAGGTAGGCACAGACCCACACCATCGCAATTTCCTTGCGTTGGGGCGGCGGACATGCGATTCACGAACGACCAAGAGCGCAAATCGTGGCGGCCACCGCCCGAGGAGCCGAGGCCCGGCCGTTAGGTCGGGCCTTTTCTTTTCCGGCTGTCGTTACCGGACCCGTCTCATCATCTCATAGGCAGCAGACCCCCGAACGACTTCTGTTCTGAACACGCATTCTGATGAAGCCTCGGTCATTCGTCAAGAGTGGTGTAGACATTTTTACAGTTTTGTCCTAGTCATTTCGCTGATCATTTGGAAAAGCAGGACTGGAGGCGGCGATGACGGACGAGAATACAGAGACAAAGGCGGCAAAGCGGCGGACCGGGCGGAGTCCTGCTTACCCGTTCGTGCCGGTACAGAAGGCGCTGGAGCAGGCTCGTGCACTGTATAATGCCGAAGGCGACTACGAAGCGCCTCTTCCTTCGGCGTTGGCGGCTTGGGGGTACGGCCCAAAGAGCAGTGGGGGCCGGCAGACGCTAGCGACGATGAAGTATTACGGCTTCATCGACATTTCCGGCGAAGGCGACCAACGAAAGATTAAAGTAAGCGACACCGCCAAGCGGATCATCCTTGATCCGCGCGATGATCACCCCGAGCGCCGCCAACTTATCCAGAGGGCAGCATTGGAACCAGCGGCCCATCGGAGCATCTTCAACCAATATCCCAACGGCCTCGCGTCAGAAGGGACGGTAAAGCACTTTCTCATGTTTGACCTCGGCTTCAAAGCCGATGCTGCCAGCGAACTTCTAGACGAATTTAAGCTGACAGCCGCCTACGCTGGCCTCTACGAGCCTTCGGGATTGGTAGCCAAAGATGCCGATACATCCGCAGACGATATGAACGAAACTCCGCCTGACCTGAAAGTTGGCGACCGCGTTCAGGTCACGGTGGATGGGCAAGACCTTTTCGCCAACGGTGCCAAGATCATTGGCTTTTCGGACGACCGGAAATGGGTTTTCACCGATCAATCGTCTGCGGCCGCAGCCATTGAGGAGGTGTCGCTTTTGGAAGCGACTGCGGTGCCAGAGCCTGCAAAAAAGGAGCGTCCGGCGGTTCCTGCCCACCTGCTAAAGCCTGTGGATGAACGTCCAGAGGGAACGCGGAAGGCAGTCTTTCCGCTCGATGAAGGCGATGTGACGCTGATTTTTCCTGAGGGTATCACAGCAGACGGCCTCGGCCTACTGACTGACTATCTAGACATTTTTCTCAAGCGCGAGCGGAAGAAGAAGCAGAACGGAAGCTAGATACTCAAGATCAGAGGGGGTTAGACGTTGTTCGCGGAAGTGCCCGCCTGATGAAATGCAGCCGTTAGAACCTGTAGACGCACCTGCGTCTTATCGAGATTGGATCGCGAGGGGGATCCACAGAGTTCAGATTTTGTAATTCAAGCTGCTGGCTGGGCAGGAGGCCAGCAGCGATCGGGCGAGCCTATTCTGAGGATTTCCGAGAGCGGTTTTGCTGGGCGGACCGGGGTATGTCGGCACGCGCGGCGGCCCGACATCTTGAGGTGAGTGCGAGCACCGGAGTGAAGTGGGCGCAGCAATGGCGTTCGACGGGGAGGCTGTCGGCCAAGCCGATGGGGGGCGTAAGCCGGTTATTCTGGCAGGCGAACGAGACTGGCTTCTGGCGCGGCTGGAGCGCGAATGCGATCCGACGCTTGCTGCTCTGGTGGCAGCGTTGCGCGAGGAGCGTGGCATTAAGGTCTGCCGCGACACGCTGTGGCGGTTCCTCAAGCGCTGCGGCAAGTCCTTCAAAAAAAGACACTCTTCGCCAAGGAGCAGGACCGGCCAGACGTCGCCCGGCGTCGCGCCCGCTGGTTCCAGCGCCGGATAAATCCTGCCGGGGTCGCCAAGGCTGGGATAAGGCGGGAGATTTTCGGAGGGTGCCTTTTTATTCGACTTGCGGAGAATCATCGTCGCTCCCCGAAGACATGGGCACGCCATTTGAACCCCTCGCGGCGCGGGCCAAAATTCCGCGGCTGGCTTCGACGGCGCTGAGGGCGCGGTCTTTGTCGCTTTTGCCTGCTTGAACATCATCCCAGCGCGGCACCTCGACCTCCGCCAATAGCGGCCGGGTTAGAACGTGCAGTATGTCGATCAAGGGGAAGGCTCCCTTGCCGGGCAGGGCGCGCGTCTTGACGGCTTCCTTCCACATCTCCTCCGGCGCGCGGTCAAGCGGGCCGTCGCTCAGCTGGACATAGCTGATCAGGTCGGCATGCGCCCTGACCTGATCGACGGTGCCGCCCGAGCGGATCAGATGCAGAATGTCGCAGGCGATCTCCCCTGCCCCGGCCCTGCGCACCACCTGCGCCGCCACTTCGAGGGTAGGGATCGCGGAAAAGCGCATGAATTCAAGGCCTGCGGTAATGCCGAAGCGCGCTGCCAGCGCTGCAAAGGCTGCGAACCGGTCGGCCGCCTCCTGCACATCGTCGGTCTGATGGATATGCGCGGTCGCGCGGGTCGCGCCAAGCTGCGCTCCGACGTCGAGCGCTTGCGCGAAAGCCTCGCCATCCTCCTGCCCGTCGAGCGGGAACACTTCCAGATTGCCGGCGCTGACATGCGCGTCCGCCATCCGTCGCTTCAGCGCTTTCACATCCGCCGCCTGCACCAGAGGATAGCGGCCGGCCGCCGCAGCGGGAACATAGGTGAAGAGGCACACATGTGCGCAGCCGGCCATGGCGGCCAGGTCGACCAGCCGCTCCGGCGGCGCATCCAGTACCGTCAGCTGATGCAGCGACAGGGTGTAGCGATCTGATCCGCCCATGGCCGTCTCCTTTCCGCGGCAGGCTAGTGGTCCGATTTCGACATTTGCTACCCTGTGCCGCACACGCAGGTGCAAATGTCGGAATCTTCAGGACCACTAGGAATTCTATGATTCTAGTGGAGCTTTTGAATGTGACATTTGAGCGCGATTCCGGTTTCAAGGGGACTCAAATGTCACATTCGCTCCACTAGACCGGGGCGTCATAAAAAGACAGGCATGAATGTCTTTTTTTGCAGTTCATACTACGGTAGGTCGGGCGGGCAGCCGGAATGCCGGCGCTGAGGGAGGAGGAGAAATATGCCCATGACCAGATTGTCGTTGGAGGCCCGAACGCGCGCGCCCGACCGCGTCGGCGGCGGCTGCGGACGAGGCACCGCCCCTTCCTCAGCCGTCCTCGGCGCGTTCCACGCCCCAGTCGATGCCCCGACGCAGCAGTTCATGAAAGATCGGGTAGTTCCAGGCACAGCGTTGCGGATGCGGCCAGAAGGCGCTGACCGGTTGCAGATCATAATGGCCGCGACAATGGCCGAGGGTCAGGTACAGGATCGCGCCGGAGCCGACCTGCCGCTCATAGAGGACGGGCACCTGCGGCTCGTCCCAATCGGCGTCGCGAAATTCGTCGCACCGGCCCTTGAAGCTGGTGTGAAGCAGGATGTCGATATCGGCGGTGCGGTGCGTGAGGTAGAGTTCATCCTCGACGCGAAAATCGCGCAGCCCCTGCGTCATCGGGTGATTGTCTCGGGTGACGAATATCTTGAACGGAGCGATCGGCGGATGGCCCGCGAAGCGCGTGCCAAGCAACTGGCTGAAGCTCGGCACCTCGTCGGGCGTGTCCACCACGCCGTCGGCGCCGAAGCGAAGCACCGAATTGGTGCCGTGCAGCGCCAGCCAGCGTCCACCGCGACGCAGGAAGGCGTCGAGCGCGGCAACCTCCTCCGCATTCGCCGGCAGAAGGTCGCAGGTATAGGTGATCAGCATATCGGCCGCGGCAAGGCTGGCGAGATCGGCATAATCGGACGCCACGGAGGTGCGGATGCGCGGCCGTTCGGCCAGCAGCTTGAGCAATTCCAACCGGGCGAAATCGATATCGTGGAACTTACCCGCAGCGATCAGGTGAACTTTCATGGCAGCGAACTTCCCTCTCCCGCACGTACATGTGCGCGCACACGGGCGAGCGTAGGACCGGCCGGGGAAATGGCAATAAGCGAGGTGATGCAATGAGCGGGCGCGGACAGGGGCCGCTGGCGGGGGTCCGGGTGCTGGACCTGACCAGCGTGCTGATGGGGCCTTATGCCACGCAAATCTTTGCCGATCTCGGCGCCGACGTGATCAAGGTGGAAAGCCCGCAAGGCGATACGACCCGCTATATACCGCCCGGCCCCGATGCCTCGCGCGGCGCCATGTTCCTGAACGTCAATCGCGGCAAACGGTCCATCGTCATGGATTTGAAGCAGCCAGCGGCGCGCGCGTCGCTGCTGAAGCTGGCGCAGGGATGCGATGTCTTCATCCATTCGATGCGGGCCAGCGCGATCTGTCGGCTGGGGTTGGACTATGCCGCCCTGAGCGGGGCCAACCCCCGGATCATCTACGCCAATCTCTATGGTTTCGCGCGCAATGGTCCCTATCGCGATCATCCCGCCTATGACGACATCGTCCAGGCCGCATCGGGAATCGTCGACCTCCAGGCCCGGCTGTCGGGTGGGCAGCCGACCTATGCCGCGACGGTGATCGCCGACAAGGTCGCCGGACTGACCGGCGCCTATTCGGTGATGGCTGCGCTCTATGCGCGGGAGAGACATGGCATCGGGCAGGAAATCGAAGTCCCCATGTTCGAAACGCTGGTGTCCTTCACCATGGTCGAACATTTGTGCGGATCATTGTTCGTGCCGCCCCAGGGACCGCCGGAATATCCCCGCGCTACGTCCGAAGCGCGACGCCCCTATCGCACCGCCGACGGCCATATCGGCGTGATGATCTACAATGACAAACATTGGCGCGCCTTTTTCGAGGAACTCGGAAATCCTGACTGGTCGCGCGATCCGATCTTCGGGTCCATGCGATCCCGGACGGAGAATATCGGCCAGGTGTTGGCCCATGTGGCGGATGTGATGCTGAAGCGCACCACCGAAGACTGGATGACGCTGTTCCGGCGCGCGCAGATACCCGCCACGCCGATCGCGACGCTGACCGACCTGATGGACGATCCGCATCTGGCCGCGACCGGCTTCTGGGACGAACGGGAGACGTCCTGCGGCACGGTGCGATTCCCCGGCATTCCGACCCGTTTTTCCGCCACGCCCGGCGGGATCGGCGATCCGGGTCCGGCGCTGGGAGGCGAAAGCGAGGAGATCATGCGGGAAGCGGGTTTTTCGGAGGCGGAGATAGCGGAGCTGAAGGCCAGCGGCGCCGTGGGGATCGCTCCATGAGCGGGCCGGAACAGCAATGGCGGCAGGCTTTGGCGCAAGGCCGTTTCCTGTTGCAGCGCTCTGCCGATGGGCGCGCCATTTTCCCGCCCCGTGCCGCCGCGCCCGACAGCGGCGAGCCGCTCTCATGGGTCGAGGCGTCCGGGCGAGGAACGGTTTACAGCCTGTCCTGGATCAGCCCCAAACCACCAGCAGAGCCCTATCATGTGGCCCTTATCGATCTGGAGGAAGGCGCGCGCCTGATGAGCCGGGTCGAGGGGGCGACGCCCGAAACCCTGCGCATCGGCCAGAAGGTGCGCGCCTTCATCGGCGGACCGGATGGCGAGCCGCTGCTCCTGTTCCGGGTGGAGGACTGATCATGGCGGATGATTTTCCGCGCGGTCGCGCCGCCATTGCCGGACTGGCGACATTCGGGATCGGCGAGACGCCCGGCTATAGCGCCATGGAACTGACGGCAGCCGCAGCGACGCGAGCGGTCGCGGACGCCGGGCTGACGCTCAGGGATGTCGACGCCCTGTTCATCTGCCAGCCCGACGATTTCTTTTCCGGCCTGTCCTTTGCGGAGCATCTGGCGATCCGGCCACGCTATACCGACAATAATCGCACCGGCGGATCGGCTTTCATGAGCCATATGGCGGTCGCCGCGCTGATGCTCGACGCTGGCTATATCGACTGCGCGCTGATCGCTTATGGATCGAACCAGCGCAGCGCCGGAGGCAAGCTCGCCACGCGCATCACGCATAATCAGTGGGACCGGCCCTATGCGCCGCTATTTCCGGTAACATCCTATGCTCTGGCGGCGGCGCGGCACATGCATGATTATGGCACGACGCGCGCGCAGATGGCGGCGGTTGCTCTGGCGGCGCGGGACTGGGCGAGGACCAACCCGGAGGCGTTCGCGCGTGGACCGCTGTCGCTGGAGGACTGTCTGTCGGCGCGGATGGTCAGTTCCCCCATTTCCACACGCGACTGCTGCCTGGTCACAGACGGTGCGGCCGCTATCGTGATGACCCGCACCGACCGGGCGCGCGACCTTGCCCGCCCGCCCGTTCCGCTGCTGGGCGCGGCGGCTGCGACATGGTGGAACGCCATCGCGCAGGCGCAGGATGTCACCGTGACAGCGGCCGCCGAATCCGGGGCACGCGCCATGGCTATGGCCGGCCTTCGCCCCGCCGACTTCAATGTCGTGCAGCTGTACGACGCCTTCACCATCAACACGATCCTGTTCCTCGAGGATCTGGGCTTCTGCGCCAAGGGGGAAGGCGGTCCCTTTGTCGAGAGCGGCGCGATCGCGCCGGGCGGAAGCCTGGCCGTCAACAGCGATGGCGGCGGCCTGTCCTGCTGCCATCCCGGCATGTACGGCCTGTTCGCGATCATTCAGGCCGCGCGGCAGATACGCGGCGATGCGGCGAACCAGCAGCCGGGAACCGACGTGGCGCTGGCGCATGGCAATGGCGGCACCCTGTCCAGCCAGGCGACCATCATCCTTGGGAGCATGATGACCTTATGAGCAAGCCCGGCCTGATAGAGGAACAGCGGGGGGCGATCTGCCTCCTCACCATCGACCGCGACGCTGTGCGCAACGCACTGGACGCCGAGACGGCGCGCGCCCTCGACGCTGCCGTGACACAGGCGGAGGCTGACGCGGCCATCGGCGCGATCGTGCTGACGGCAACGGGCGACCGGGCCTTTTGCTCAGGCATGGACCTGAAGGAGGCCGCAGTGAAAGGGGCGGGCCATGGGCTGATCCCCGGTCGCGGCTTCGGCGGCCTGACCGAGCGCCGCCGGGTGAAACCGCTGATAGCGGCCGTCAACGGCACGGCGGTCGCGGGCGGGTTCGAGATCATGCTGGCCTGCGACATGGTGTTCGCCGCCGATCATGCGATGATGGGCCTGAGCGAAGTGCGGCGCGGCCTGTTCGCCTTTGCCGGAGGTATCCAGCGGCTCGCCCGACAGGTGCCGCGTGCGACCGCTCTGGCGATGATCATGACCGGCGAACTGATGCCGGCGCAGCGGATGTATGATCTGGGCGTGGTGACCGAGGTGGTGCCCGGGCCGCACCTGCTCGACCGCACGCTGGCGGTCACCGACGCGATGCTGGCGAACAGCTGGCAGGCGATCAACAATGGCAGGCGGCTGTATGATCTGGCCGCCGACATGGAGATCGATCAGGCGCTGGCGGTCGGCAATTTGTGGGGCAAGGCTACGCTGGACAGCCCGGAGAGCCGCGCCGGGATCGCGGCATATGGCGGTGTGAACGGGCCGGGGCGCTGATCGATCGTCACCGATAAAGAAAACAATCATGCTTGACTGTTTTTCTTGTCGGCCTAGGATGCTTTCTCAGTCCTGCGACCGGGGAATCGGAAAGTGACGACCCACGGTTCATAGGCACCGGCCCCGTCCGACGGGCGCCCGCAGCTTTGGGGAGAGATGAGCGATGCTGGATCTGGCAACGGATCAGAGGCCCGAAAACGACTTTGCGCGCATGGATTATGAGCGCGATCGCAAGGCGCCGCCCGAGGATTTCCCCAAGCTGCCCGACATCCCCGGCTCTCGCTATACCGATGCCGAGTTCCTCCAGCTTGAGCGGGAGATGATGTGGGATCGTGCCTGGCTCTATGCCGGCCATGTCGACCAGTTGCCCAATGCCGGCAGCTGGTTCCTGACCCGCAATTCCGGCGCGCCGATCATCGTCGCCCGGACCTTGTCGGGTGAGATCAAGGCCTTCTACAACACATGCCAGCATCGCGGCGCGCCGCTCGTGACCGAAGAGTCGGGCGAGGGTCGCGGCTTCGTCTGCGGCTATCATGGCTGGAGCTACACGCTCGACGGCAAGCTGACGGCCGTGCGCGACAAGCGCGATTTTGTCGGCCTGGATTTTTCCTGCCGCTCGCTGGTGCAGGTCCGTTGCGAATTGCTGGGGTCGCTCATCTTCATCAACCGCGATGCCGATGCCCAGCCCCTGATCGAGCATATCGGGCCGATGGCGGAACAGCTGGAACAGTTCGAGCTGGACAAGCTGCGCCTTGTCGACAGCCGCAGCTATGATGTCGAGTGCAACGTCAAGGTTCTGCTGGATGCCTTTCTCGAAGTCTATCATCTGAAATCGATCCACGTCGACACGGTCGACCGCTTTCTCGACCATCGGGCGATGATCGTGACCCTGTGGCCGAACGGCCATAGCCGCATGGCGACCCCCAACCGGCGGCCCGACTGGGTGGACCCCGGCACCGTCGGCATGCCCGAAATCCCGACCATCGGCGAATTTCCGGCCAAGAATAATGTGAGCTATCAAATCTATCCGAATTTCGTGATGCCCCCTGCCCCGACCGGCATCCCGATCCTGCAATTCTGGCCCGTGGGCCCGCGACAGTCGCGGGTCGTTTCCAGCTGGCTCGCGCCCGAACATGATCCCGCCAATCCGCACCCCCTCTGGCCGACCCGGCTCTCCAACTGGGAACGCATTCTGTACGAGGATCTACAATATGCGCCGCAGATTCAGGAGTCGCTGGAAAGCCCCGGCTTCAAGGGCATGCCGCTCAACTATCAGGAGCGGCGCATCTATCATTGGCATGAGGAGCTGGATCGCCGGATCGGCCTGACACGCGTGCCGGAGCATGCGCGGGTCGAGCAGGTGTTGGGCGATTGGGTGCAGCGCGCCTAGCGCGACTTCAAGGCGGATGGCTGCATCTGCCGGCTCGGAAATTGCGGAAAACCGACGACAAGCACAGCATCATCCATCAGTCTGATCGGGTCATGCTCTAAGCGTAACAGGAGGGCATGTTGACCGATCTGACAGGCAAGATCGCCGTGGTGATGGGCGCCGCGAACCGCGGCAATATGGCGCAGGTCATCGCCCGCCGTCTGCATGCCGATGGCGCCACCGTCGTTGTCGCGGGCCGCAAGCCCGAGGAACTGGAGCGGCTGGCGTCCGAGATTGACGGGCTGGCCGTCACCGACTGCGACCTTACCAGCGAAGAGGATATGGCCCGGCTCGCGTCCAGCACCGTCGATGCCTTTGGCGGGCTGGACATCGCCGTCAACGCGACCGGCTGGGGCTTGCTCAAGCCGTTTCTTGAAACGTCGAAGGACGATATCGAGCGGATCACCGCGTTGCAGTTCACCGGCGCGATCCTCTTTTACCAGGCGATGTTGCGGGTCATGCGGCCGGGCGGATCGCTGATCCAGATTTCGTCCGCCACCGCCACCATCATGCTGGAGGATCATGCCGCCTATATGGGGACCAAGGCGGGCGCCGACCATGTGATACGCTGCATCGCCAATGAGTTCGGCCGCCGCGGCATCCGCGCCAATTCGGTCGCGCCCGGCTTCACCGTGACCCCCATGACCGAGCAGGCGGCGAAAAATGCGGCGATCGTCGACACCTTCACCAAGGAATATCCGCTGGGACGGGTCGGGACCAGCGAGGATATCGCCGAAGCGGTGTCATGGCTGTCGAGCGACGGCTGCTTCATGACGGGTCAGGTGCTTCAGGTGAATGGCGGGCTGACCCTGCGCCGCAATCCCACCAATGCGGAAATCGTGCAGGCGGTGAAGGCTGCGCGGGCATCGGCATGATCCGCGGGGTTCATCACCTCGCCATCTCGACGCCCGACCTTGAACGCTTTGTCGACCATTATCGCCGCTGGTTCGGTTTCGAGCCGGTCGGAGAAGGCGGATGGGATCGTGGCAATGCGCGGGTGGACCGGATGGTCGGCCTTTCCGACAGTGCCGCCCGCTATGCCTTTCTCCGGCTCGGCAATCTGCATCTGGAGGTTTTCGAATATCGCACGAACGATCCCGTCGCGGTGCGGCCGCGCATGTGCGACCATGGCATCACCCATCTGTGCCTCTATTGCGACGATGTCTTCGCCGAATATGAGCGGTTGAGGGGCCTAGGCATGATATTCAACGGCCCGCCGGGCGGAACGGCCGCCACCCGCGCCACTTACGGCCGGGACTGTGACGGCAATGTCGTCGAACTGTTGCAGATCGTCGATCCCGACTGCACTTTCAGCTTCGAGAAACTGCCTGTCTCCTGTTAGGCGGCGGCAGTCTTCCTCAAGCATGATGGTTCCGCCCTTGTCCCAGTCCAACCCCTTTCCCGACGATCCCGACCTGGAACGGGAGGATGCCTTTGCCTTCGAGACGATCGGGGTCGATCGCTTCCGCGTTCAGCCGGGCCGCAGCGGCCTGTTGCGATTGTTCGGAGGCGCCGTCCTTTCGCAAAGTCTGGCCGCTGCCCAACTGACGGTGCCGGCGGAGAAGGTCGCGCACAGCCTGCACGCCTATTTCCTCAAGCCCGGCCTCACCGATCGGCCGGTCGAGCTGAGCGTCACGCGCGAAAGCGACGGGCGCAGCTTCGCCAACCGCATGGTGCGCATGACGCAGGATGGCGCGCCGATCGTGAACCTCATGGCGTCCTTCAAGACAGCCGAAGCCGCGCCCAGCCACAGCCTGTCCATGCCGCAGGTGCCGCCGCCCGACGCCCTGCCCCGGCTCGACGATCTGATCGCGCAATATGGCGAGCGCCTGCCGGAGCGTCACCGGCCCTTCTGGCAGCGGCGACAGATGTTCGACTGGCGCCCTGTCGAGGCATATCGGTTCGACGAGCGCAGCGTCGGTCCCTCCACCCGCGCGCTCTGGTTCCGGCTGAACGGGGTGGAGGATGGCGGCGCGGCAACGCAGCAACGGCTCCTCACCTATGCATCGGACATGCATATCTTCCACACTGCCCTGGCCCCGCTCGGGCTGGGATGGGCCAATGATTTTCTCCAGAGCAGCAGCCTGGACCATGCGATCTGGTTTCACGACAGTTTTCGCGTCGACGACTGGTTGCTTTACGTGCTCGAAAGCCCTGCCGCATCCAACGCCCTGGCGCTGGGACGCGGGCATATTTTTCGTCGCGACGGGCAGGTCGTCGCGACGGTGAGTCAGCAGGGGCTGGTGCGGATGCTGCCGGAAAAACGGGAAGGCAAGCTGTGACCGAAGCGCCTGCACCCGGTCGGCCCTTTCGCCAGTTCGAGGATCTGGTCGTGGGCGAATTTCGCCGCTCTTCGGAACGGCTGGTCACACTGGACGAGATGCTGGATTTCGCGCGTCGGTACGATCCCCAATGGTTTCACACCGACCCCGAGGCCGCGACCCAGTCGGTCTTCGGCGAGGTCGTGGCCAGCGGCATCCACGTCCTGGCGATGTGGCGACAGATGGACCATGAGATCAACTGGGACATAGATTGGGTGTGCGGCGTCGGCTGGGACACGCTGCGCCTGCACCGCGCCATCCGCAACGGCGACCGCATCCATGTGACGAGCGAGATTATGAGCCTGCGCCCGTCGCGGACGCGCGACGACCGGGGGACGGCGATGACGCGCTATGCGGTCGTGCTGGCGGACGGGACGGAGGCGGTCACCTTCACCAGCATCAATCTGGTCTATACCCGCAAAGGCCATGCGCGCATGGCCGCGCCGTCTTGCTGAGCGCGGTGCGCCCCGGTCAGCGGCGCTGATCGAAGCGCCGGCCAAGCATCGCGCCGGCGATATTCACCTTCTGAATGTCGATCGCACCACCGGCAATGCCCCATCCCCAACTGTCGCGAAGCCGCCGCTCCATCGGAAATTCCTTGGAATAGCCATAGGCGCCCATCAATTGCATGGCGTCGCCCGTGACTTCGCGCGCAATGGTGTTGGCAAAGCATTTGCCGGTGGAACTGTGCAGGACAGAGGGCAATCCGTCCTCCGCCAGCGATGCCGCGCGCCAGATCAGCAAGCGCGCCGCCTCCACCTTCATCTGCATTTCAGCGAGCTTTATCTGCACCGCCTGAAATTCGGCGATAGGCTTGCCGAACTGTTTGCGCTCCTGGACATAGGCGCTGACATCTTCAAGTGCCCCCGACGCCTGCGCCAGCGACATGGTCGCATTGCCGCACCGTTCCAGATCGAACGCCTCCATCAGTTTCTTGAAGCCGCCGCCGGCCTGAACGATGATATTGTCGAGCGGAACCTCGCAATCGTCGAAATTGAGATCGGACGAGGGGATGCCGCGAAACCCCATAAGCTGTTCATTGGGGCCGTAGCTGAGGCCGGGCGCATCCTTTTCGACCAGCACCGCGCCGATCCCCTTTGCCCCCGGATCATCCGAGAGGCGGCAGTAGACGACATAGGCGTCGGCATGGCCGCCGCCCGAACACCAGCGCTTGGTTCCGTTGAGGATGAGCCTGTCGCCCTTCACCACACCCGTCGTCTTCAGATCGGTGAGCGCGCTGCCGGCATCGGGCTCCGACATCGACACCGCCACGATCATGTCGCCGGAGCAGACTGCGGGGACGATCCGCCGGCGCAGGCTGTCCGACGCGAAATGCTCGATGGCGCGGACCGGGCCGACCGACGATTCGAAGACAGGGAAGCCCACCGCCGAGGAGATTTTGCCAAATTCCTCCAGCACGATCAGCGCCTCGATATTGCCAAGGCCCAGACCACCCAGCTCGCTCGACACATTGATGCCGAGGAAGCCGAGATCGGCATAGCGTTTCACCAGCGCGCGGCTGGGGGGCGCATTGTCATGCTCCAGTTGAGCCGCAATCGCCGGCAGTTCGGCGCGCGCAAAGGCTCGCGCGGCTTCCTGAAGCTGGCGTTGATCGTCCGTCAGTTGAAAATGCATGGCTATGGCCTTCAGAGCAGGTGGGGCTGTTCGATGAGCGCGGCGAGCGCGGCCATGAAGCGGCCGCCATCCGCGCCGTCGATCGCACGATGGTCGCAGGACAAGGACAGATGCAGCACCGGCACGATGCGGATGGCGCCGTCATCGTCGATCGGCTCCGGACGCGCGGCGCCGACCGCCAGGATCGCGCCCTGCGGCGGATTGATGATCGCGTCAAATTGTTCGACGCCAAATCCGCCCAGATTTGAGATGGAAAAGCTACCGCCTGTAAACTCTTCCGGCTTCAGCTTTCCACTACGCGCACGTTGGGCCAGAGCCTTCATGCGGGCGTTGATCTCGACAAGCGACATGTCGTCCGCGCCGAACAGGATGGGCGTCACCAGCCCCTTTTCCGTCGCGACGGCGATGGCGATGTCGGCGGCGGCAAAATGATGCACGTCATTGCCATGCACCTGGATGTTGAGGGCCGGCACCTCCATCAGGGCCAGCGCACAGGCGCGGACGATATAGTCGTTCACGCTGGGACGATCCGCTGTGACCGCTGCCCGCATCGCCAGCAGGCGATCGGCCCGCACGCGGCGGCGGACATAGAAATGGGGGATCTGCTGCTTCGCTTCGGTCAGGCGCCGCGCGATGGTGCGACGCATCGACGACATGGGAGTGACTTCAGCGGCTGAGGCAGCTTCGGCAGAGGAGGCTGCCCCGCCCTGCTCCGCCGCCGCTGGCAGCTCCGTCGCTACGGGGAGAGCCTGTTCCAGGACGGCCAGCACATCGTCCCGCCGCACCTTTCCGCGCACGCCCGACCCCGTCAGCGTCGAAATATCAAGGCCATTGAGATGCGCCAGCCGGCGGGCAACCGGCGTTGATAACACATCCGTCGCGGGCGTGGCAGCGAAGGGGCCGACAAGGGCGGGCGTCGCCACCGGCCGGGCAAATTGATGCACGTCCTGCGCACGGACGCGGCCATGCCGCCCCGACCCTTCCACCTCGGACAGGTCGATACCCAGCCGGCGCGCTTCGGCGACAGCAGCGGGACTGGCCGGCACAGATGCGGGCTCCTCGTCGGCGGCCGGGGCGCGATCCGCCGGTCTTTCGATGGCCGGACCCGCCTTGCCTTCAGGATCGAAGCTGGCGTCGGACGGCTGGAACGCTGCTATCAGCGCGTCGATTTCCGCCGCGCCGGCTTCCCCGCCGTCGCTCAACACCGCCAGCAACGCGCCGACGGGATAGGTCTGGCCCGCTTGCGCGATGATCCGCACGAAGCGGCCATCCTTTTCAGCCTCAACCTCGTTTGTGATCTTGTCGGTTTCGATCAGGGTCAGGACGGTTCCTTTGGCGAATGGCGCATTCTCCGCGACCATCCACTCGGCGATCGTTCCCTCGGCCATTTCGATGCCCCATTTGGGCATCGTGAATGGGGTGAGTTTGGTCATGCTCTATACCCCCGGCCGAAAGGCGAGGACGCGGCGTATCGCCTCTTCGATCTTCTGCGGCGACGGCACCCAGGCCCGTTCCAGGCTGCGCGCAAACGGGATCGGGCTGTGCGGGGCGGTGACCATCACTGGAGGCGCCTTCAGACTGGTGAAGGCGCGTTCGGACACCATGGCCGAGATGTCCGCCGCCAGGCTGCACCGCGGGGGGCTTTCATCCACCACCACCAGCCGGCCGGTCTGCTCGACCGAATCCAGAATGGCATCCTCGTCCAGGGGGCTGGTGGTCCGCAGGTCGAGCAGGTCGACCCCCACGCCGTCAGCCGCCAGCTTGTCCGCAGCCTTGTCGGAAAAATTCACCATCCGGCCACAGGCCACCACGGTGACGTCGCCGCCTTCGCGAACGACGCGCGCCTCGCCGAAGCGTTGGCGATAGTCGCCATCGGGCACCTCGCCCTTAACGCCGTAGAGGGTCTTATGTTCGAAGAACATGACGGGATCGTCGCCGCGCAAGGCTTCGGTCAGCAGGCCCTTGGCGTCGGCCGGCGTCGTGGGCAGCACCACCTTGAGCCCCGGCATCGCCGTCAGCATGGCATAGACGGACTGGCTGTGCTGCGCCGCCGTCTGCATTCCCGCGCCATAGACCAGGCGCACCACGGCCGGGCATCGGGCCTTGCCACCGAACATATAGCGGAACTTCGCCATCTGGTTCCAAATCTGGTCGAGGCTGACGCCCACGAAATCGGCGAACATCAGTTCCGCGACCGGCCGCTTGCCCGACAAGGCGGCACCGGCGGCCGCGCCGATGATGGCGCTTTCACTGATGGGCGTATCTATCACCCGGTCCGGGCCGAATTTCGCCCACAGGCCGGGGCTGGTCCCCCAGATGCCGCCGATCGCCTCAGGCCCGCCAGCCGTGCCGTTGCCACCCACCACATCCTCGCCCAGCAGGATGATGTCGGAGTCGCGCTCCATTTCCGCATGCAAGGTTGCGACGATCGCCTCGCGAATGTTCATGATGGCCATGTGGCTGTTCCCTGCTCAATAATATTCGGCGTAGACATCGTCGGCGACGGTGGCGGGGTCAGGCTCCGCATCGGCCCGGGCATCGACGACGGCAGCGTCGATCAGCGCCATCACCTCTTCATCGACGGCGTCCATCCTCTCCTCCGTCAACAGACCCTCGGCGCTGACCCGCTGGCGGAAGGCGATGAGGCAGTCGCGCTCGGCACGGATGCGCTCTATTTCGCCCTTCCCGCGATACCGCTGCGGATCGCCTTCGAAATGGCCGAAATAGCGTTCGGTATCGAGTTCGATGGCAGCCGGGCCATTGCCCCCGCGCACATGCTCCAGCAATTTCGCAAAGGCGTCATAGGTCGCGAAAAAATCGCAGCCATTTGCGCGCCAGGCCGGCATGCCGAACGCTTCGGCGCGACTGGCGATGTCGCGCGCCGTGCCCACGGCATAGGCGTCGCCCGTATGTTCGGAATAATGGTTATTCTCGAACACGAATATCGCCGGCGCCTTGGTCACGACGGCGAGATTCATCGCTTCGAACGTGGTGCCCTGATTGCAGGCGCCGTCGCCGGAAAAGGCGATGCCGACGCCCCCTTTCCCATCCAGCCGCGCAGCAAGGGCCGCGCCCACCGCCTGCGGCGCGCCGCCGCCGACAATGCCGTTCGCGCCCAACATGCCCAGTTCCAGATCGGCGATATGCATGGACCCGGCCCGCCCCTTGCACAGGCCCCCGGCCCGGCCGTAAATCTCCTTCATCATCCCCTTCACGTCGCAACCTTTTGCGATGCAATGGCCATGGCCGCGATGGGTGGACACGATCCTGTCATCTACGGTCAGCTGTTCGCAAATGCCGACCGCCACCGCCTCCTGCCCTGCATAGAGATGCGTGAAGCCGCCGATTTCGCCGGTCTTGATCTCATCGTGCAGCCGCTCCTCAAAGACTCTTATGGTCTTCATGCGGCGATAGGCTTGCAACAATTGTTCGCCGTTCAAGGCCATTGCCATTCTCCCGTGCCGGCTCCCGTCACAGGTCGTCCGGTTGCTTACCCTGAGGGTAGATGTAATCGTCCAGCACCTTGTGAAAGTGCCGGATGCGCAATTCCTGGTCTCCGATCCAGAGGCCGGGGTAGAAGTCAGACTGCATGCCAATCTGGACCGTCGGTAGATTGAAGGCGTCCTGATCCAGCACCTGGCCGATGGTTTTGTCGCCATGGCGGAAATGCTGATGGCGCACCCGCTCCGGCCATGGTTCGCCATCGGGCACGAGTTCGAACATCCAGATGTCATAATACATCTTGTTCGGGTCGGTCGCGTGCGGCCGCTGGCGGAACAACATGATGTCGTCGGCGTGAACATTGACCGAAATGTTCGGAAAGATGGTGTAATGATAATCGTCGGTCAGTTGTTCATCGTTCAGTTCCGAATAATCCTTGCCCTGGGCCGGTCCATGCTTCCGCTTGAACAGCTGAACGTCCCGGCGGATATCCGACACGCGTCCTTCATATTCAGCGGGGTCCATGCCCGCATTCACCATGATTTCGTGGATTGCAGGCGGTATCTGGCTCGGCATGGCGACGCGCGGGCTGATCGCCGCGAAGGGGATCAGATAGCGGTTGTGCCGCTCATAACAGTCGATCTGGACGTTGATGTCGTCGAGATACCATTTGAGCTGCGGATGAATGCCCTGAACATGATAGGTTTCGCTGAAGGCATCGACCGATGCCTTCCAGTTGCAATCCCATTCTACCGTAATGTCCCGTTTCCAGGCCATCCGCTCTGGGTGATAGGGCTCCAGATGCTGCCGCATCGGATGGATGAAATCATCGAACGGTTCGACATCGGGGTTCAGCGAAAACCACAGGAAGCTGTTCCATTCGACGCAGGGCAGCGGCGTGAGCGCCATTCCCGGCGGGCCACCCTGATGAAAGGTGCAGAGGTCGGGCACATGATCGAGCTTGCCACTAAGCCCATAGGTCCAGTGATGATACATGCAGCGAAATTGATCGGCATGTCCCCGCCCCTCCGGCCGGAGCCGATTGCCCCGGTGCAGGCAGAGATTGGGAAAGGCGCGAACGGAACCGTCGGTCTGCCGCACGATAAGGACCGACTCCTTGCCGATATCCGTGCAGATATAGTCGCCCGGTTCGGGAATATCGTCGCAGCGTCCCCCCAGCAGCCAGACTTTGGTCCAGACCCGGTCCCATTCCAACTTCATGAAGTCGGGTGAGAAATAGCGCGCCGCGGGAATGAGATCGGTGCCCAGTTCGGGGTCCGGTGCTTTTTCGACCGGGGTGCCATTGGTTTCCGCTTCCGGATCGACACGATAGACGTCGACGACGCGTTTCACGTCCATCGCCGCCCGGTCCCAACCCATGACGTGCGGCTTCATCAGAAATGCGTCCGGTTCGTGAAGCCGCCGTCCACCACCAGATGCGAACCGTTGCACCAGCTGGCGGCGTCGCTGGCAAGGAAAGCGATGGCCTTGGCCACCTCATCGGGTCGCCCCAATCGTCCCATCGGCTGCTGCCGCAACTGGGACGCGTAGAATTTCTCCATCGTCCCCTTGATCATCTCCCAATTGCCGCCTTCAAACTCGATCGGGCCAGGCGACACGACATTGACGCGGATGCCGTCCTTGCCATGCCATAAGGCAAGCTGTTTGCCCCAGGTGACGAGGCTGGCCTTCATCGCATTATAGGGCTGCGGGCCGCCCATGGCTTCGGCGACGGAGGTCGTTCCGATCAGCACGATCGACCCGCGTTGCTGCTCCGTCATCCTCTCTATGACGGCTTCGACCGCGCGGACCGGACCCATGACGTCGGTTTCGAAGGCGTTATACCAATATTTCTCGCTCCCCATGCCGCCGCCGGCGGACGTGAAGGGTACGAGGATGTCGACGCCGTCCAGTTCGGCGACCGCCCAGTCGATCCATGCCTTATATTCGTCCGCCTGCTTGGCATTGATGGGCTTGCCGACGACGCGCGTGCCGTAGCGGGAAAGGCTGGCGACGGCGTCCTTGACGCTGTCTTCGCTGCGGGCGGTGAGCGCGATATCGCATCCTTCCCGTGCCAGAACCTCGGCCACCGCATAGCCTATCCCGCGCGCGGCGCCGATCAATATGGCTTTCTTGCCCCGCAATCCCAGGTCCATGTGACGATCCTCTCCTCGTATCGCATGTTCAGCGTCCAGGCCCTCATCTAAAGTCAGAGCGGCGGGCGACGCAATTAAAAAGCAATCTTGTCTGTCTTTTTTGTGCCGGTTCAGGCGGTCTGAAGGTCGGCTATCAGCGTCTCTCGCAAGCGGAATTTCTGGATCTTCGATGTCGACATCGGCCATTCCGTCACGAAACGAATATGCCGCGGCAGCTTGAAGCTGGCGATGCGGCCGCGGCAATGGTCGATCAATTCCTGCGACGTCGCGCCAGCCCCTTCCGACAATTCGATGAAGGCGGCGGGCACTTCCGAATAGCGTTCATCCGGTATGCCCACGACCTGCGCGAGCTTGACCGCGGGATGGGCTTGCAGGATCGTTTCGATCTCCACCGCCGCGACATTCTCGCCCCCGACCTTGAGCATATCCTTCGTGCGGCCATGGAACATGAGATTGCCGTCCGCATCGATGGAGCCGATGTCTCCGGTATAGAACCATCCGTCCCGGATCGCCTCCGCCGTCTTTTCCGGCGCATTATAATAGCCTTGGAGGATATTGGGGCCGCCAAGGACGATCTCTCCCCGCTGTCCGGCGGCAAGGTCTGCGCCGCTGTCGGGGTCGACGATCCGAACATCCCATTCGTCGAGCGGGACGCCGCAGCGGCCGGTTCGCACCTCATAACTGTCCGTAAGGCGACTGGTCGAAACGGTGCCGGCGGCCTCGGTAAGGCCATAGGTGCCGACCTGGATGGTGTCGGGCATGGCCGCCGCCACCGCCAGCTTGATCCATTCGGGCTGTACCGCGAAATTGGAGTTCATCACCCGAAGTTTCGACAGGTCGGTCTCGCGAAAGGAAGGATGGCTGATGAGATCCTGCATGATCGTCACGAAACTGGGATAGGCGACGGTCGCGCCCTCCTCCCCCAGCATTCGCAATCCGATGCCGGGATCAAAGCGCGGGATCGTCATATAGACGCCCCCCAGATCGAGGATCATCGTCATCGGCAGGATACCGGCGATGTGAAAGATCGGCAGCGGCGACCAGACCTTGTCGATTTCGCTGCACGCATAGCGGCGACCGAGATTGCGGCTGTTGGAGATTTGCGCCCGGTGGCTGATCATCGCCCCCTTGGGATTGGCGGTCGTCCCGGATGTGTAGAGGATCATCGCTATATCCTGCGGCGCGACGGCGGCGATACGGGCATCGACCTCCGCATCGTCGATCTGACGCCCCTTGGCCAGAGCATCGGCAGCGCGACCCAGATAGCTGGCGCATTGTTCGTCCAGACAGATGACGCTCCGCAGCTTCGGCGCTTCTGGGAGGGCAAGTTGCCATGCGTCGGTCGCCTCACGCAGCGATGGCAGCGCCGCTTCCAGCCGGGCGCTGAAATCGACACCGTCCGCTATCTCGCCGGTGGTGATGATCGTGACGAGATCGGCATTGGCGACGACATATCCCAATTCACCAGCCTGGTAACGGGCGTTGACCGGGACCGCGACAGCGCCCGTCATGGTTATGCCGTAGAAGGCGGTGATGAATTCCACGCAGGTGGGCAGGAGCAGTCCGACATGATCCCCTGGCCCGATCCCCTGTGCGATCAGCGCCTTAGCCCAATTGGTCGCCCGGCGATCAAGTTCGGCAAAGGTCAGCCGCTCGTCCGGGAAGAGGATCGCCTCCTTATCGGCACGGCGCGCAGCCGACGCCCTGATCATCGCCCCCATCGTCAAGATCGGCCCGTCACCCATCCGTCGCTCTCCTCTCACCAAGGAGTCGGCTCCGCCCACGGGCGTCAACCGCTCCTTTTGCGTTCAGATTATCAGCGACGCCGCAGATTACAATCAGTCATGTATGTTTTATTTATTTGCCGGCCCAACGCCCGTTCTCCGCCGTTTTTGTCGCGAGTTGGCAGGATGACCGGCCCGATGCGCTTGCTTCCGGCGTCCGCATGGGCGTAAGCGAATTGGACAGACACACTGAACAGCCCATCATCCAGGCGACTCCCATGGCCCTTTCCCGTACCCGTACATCCCCTTCGGCGAAGACCGCTCCGGCAAGGAGCAATGGCGGCACATTGCAAGCGGCCAAAGCGGCGCAGACGCGGAACCGCTTGCTGGAGGCGACGGTGCGCTGCATCGTGAAACATGGCTATGCCAACACGACGACGCCCCGCGTCGCCAAGGAAGCCGGCCTGTCGCGCGGCGCGATGATGCATCATTTTGAAAATGGCGCGGCTCTTATCAAAGCCACCATCATCGAGCTGCATGAAAAGCGGCTGCGGGCATTTCGCCGCGCCGCCGGGCGGCCCGAAGAACATGATGTCGACATGCTGGTGGAAACCTATTGGGCACAAGTCCAGAAACCGGCCTTCATCGCCTTTCATGAGCTGGCGCTTGCCGCGCGCACGGACAAGGAACTCGCCGATATCCTCCTTCCCTTGCAGGAAGAGTTTCGCGACCGCTTCAATGCGCAGGCCCATGCGCTTTTCCCCGAATGGCGAGATGCGCCCAAGGAATTCGACCTGGCCATGAACCTGTCGCAGACCATTTTGGAAGGCATGTCGATCGCGGTGCAGACCGGCGCGATGGACCGGGCCAAGGTTCCGATGATGCTTACCCATCTGGAAAATCAGATCCGGGCGATCATGCCGGCCACCGCGCAAGCCGATGAAAGCGAGTCATAAAAACAATCTTGTTTGTCTTTTTGATTGTGCAGCGCTAACATCTCCCCCAGGTCCGCGATGAAGAGCGGTTTCGCCGCCCTGCGTCGCGATTCGCAAGGACAGAGATTTGGACGCTTCAAAAGGCTTCACCCCCAAAATATTCCGCCCGGAAGATGATGGTCCCGACCGCCCCGCCCGAGGGCTGGACGAGGAGGCGCTGCGCGCGCAATCGACCGTCTATCGCGATGATCTGCTGTCCGGGCAGACGCTTCTGATCACCGGCGGCGGCAGCGGCATGGGGAAGGCCGCGGCCTATCTCGCCGCTCGGCTGGGCGCTCAGGTGGCGATATGCGGGCGCGACGCGGAGAAATTACAGACCAGCGTCGACTTCATCCGCGCATCCACCGGTAGCGAGGTGCTGGCGGTGCCGACCAATATCCGCGAACCCGATGCCGTCGAAGCGCTGATCGGACGCGTCCATGATCATTTCGGAGGGTTGGACACGGTCGTCAATAATGCCGGCGGTCAGTTCCCCCAGGATGCGATCGACTTTTCCCGCAAGGGTTGGCTGGCCGTCATCGACACCAATTTGAACGGCACCTGGTGGGTGATGCAGGAAGCCGCCAAGCGCTGGCGAGCGGACGGCAAGCCCGGCAATATCGTCAACATCGTTGCCAATGTCGAACGGGGGATGCCGCAGGCAGCCCATACCTGCGCGGCGCGGGCCGGTGTCATTTACCTGTCGAAGACGCTGGCGACCGAATGGTCGCAATGGAATATCCGCGTCAACTGCATCGGCCCCGGCGTGATCGAAACCGAAGGGTTCCGCATGTATCCAGAGGAAGCGCTGGCGCGCTTCCATAAGGCGAACCCGATGAAGCAGCGCGGCAACGCATGGGATGTGGCGGAGGCGATCACCTATCTGGCCTCACCCGCCGCGCGCTTCATCAACGGCGACCTGCTCATCATCGACGGCGGACAGGCGCAATGGGGCGTGATCTGGCCGGCGGGAATGCCGGACTATTTTCGGGAGGACGGCGCCGCCTGAGCGGCGTTGCCACCGGCCAAAGCTATAAAAACCAACATGCAGGAGATGAAGATGGGCCGAGTGGAAGGGAAAGTCGCGCTGGTAACAGGCGGCGGCTCCGGCCTTGGCGCCGCCGATTGCGAAGCGCTCGCCCGCGAAGGCGCGACCGTCATCGTCACGGATGTCCAACTGACTACGGCACAGGCGGTCGCCGACAGGATCGGCCATGGCGCGATAGCCATGCCGCTTGACGTGGCGGATGAGGGGCAATGGATCGCGATCATGGACGCTATCGAGTCGCGCTTCGGGCGGCTGGACATATTGGTCAACAATGCCGGCGTTGTCCTGAGCGCCGATGTCGAGAATACGAGCCTGGAACAGTTCCGCTGGGTGAACGCCATCATGACCGATGGCGTATTTCTCGGCTGCAAATATGCGATCCCGCTGATGAACAAGGGCGATGGCGGGTCCATCATCAATATGAGCTCGACCGGCGCCTTGCTGGGTTACCCGATCTTCTTCGCTTATTCCGCGGCGAAGGGCGCGGTCCGCTCCATGACCAAGTCGATCGCGGTCATGTGTCAGGAAAAAGGCTATAAGATCCGCTGCAACTCCGTCCATCCCGGCGCCATTGAAACGCCGATGGTGCAAACAGCCGAGGGGCGCGTCAATCAGCCGAAAGACATTCCCGACGGCGTGCTGCCGCCCGGCACCCCCGGCCATCCCAAGGATGTCGGCGCTCTGATCCTCTTCCTCGCTTCGGATGAATCGCGCTTCATCACCGGGGCCGAGCTGGTGATCGACAACGGCGTCACGATCCGGCCGTTCTGACTGACGCCGAGGCGTCGACGCGGCCCTTTCCCTTCGGGCCGCGTCGCTTCGCTCAATCTTTTGCCAGCCAGCGATCCAGTTCAGTGTGGAAGTGGCGCAGCCTTGCTTCCTGCTCACCCCAAAGCGGCCCTCTGAAGCCCCGCGACCGCGCGCCGGCCTGTACAATCGGCAGCAGGTCGGAATCCTGGTCAAGCACCTCCCCCATTCCGGGTGGCTCGCCCAGGCCGGTGTGAACGACATCCGGTCGGGTCGCGCCGGTCAGGTCCACATCCTCCCCCAGCCCCATCCAGCCCGGCGCGCCATAGCCGGGCGCGTCGACATGCCGATACAGGATCGTCGTTTCATAAGTGAACTGTTCGGGATCGCTGGCATGCGGCTTGAAGCGATGCAGGAATACCGCTTCGGGATGGCAACCGATCTGAACATTGGGAAAGATGCCGAAGATCGTGCTGTCGGTCAGCTGGGCATCGGAAAAATGCGAATAGTCCAGACCCGTGCGCTCTGCCCTCAAACGCTTGGCCTTTGCCAGCGCGGCGCGACTGTCCTGAGCGGTGCCGTCGAACGTATCCGGGTCGATGCCGCCATCCTTGAGCAGTGCCGCGATGCCGGGGTTGATGCCGTTTTGATCGGCGAAATGCGAATTGGGTTGCGCCATCGGCACGAACTGGCGCGACATGCCGCCGGGGAAGAGATCGATATGGGTGCGGTCGTCGATCACGCCCATGGTTTGGGGGTGGATCGCATGCAGGTGATAGCTTTCGTAAAAAGCGTCGATGCCGCCTTTCCAGTTCGCCGCCCAATCGGATCGGCGGTGCTGCACCACATGCATCTGGTCGATCCGGTACGTTTCCAGCAGCGGCAGCACGGGGGCCAGATAATCGGCAAGCGACGGCGCGGCATCATCCATGCACAGGAAGACCAGACCGATCGCCTCTTCGGCTCGCACGCGGCTGAGGTCGGTTCCGTGACACAGAACTTCGGGACGGAATGTTTCCGCATCCGTCACCCGCTGGTTCTGGCCGTCCAGCCCGAATTTCCACGAATGGAAAGGACAGGTGAAGCTGCCCTGACTGCCCATGTCTCCCGTTACCAGCCGGCTGCCGCGATGCGGACAGACATTGTAGAAGGCTGCGACCGATTCATCCTCCTGCCGGACGATGATGAAGCTTTCCGGCCCGGTGTCGAACCGCACCCAGTCGCCCGGTTCGGGCAGGTCGCTGGCAGGCGCGGCGAGCAGCCAGGCGCGGGTGAAGACGCGATCCCATTCTTTTTTAAAGACGGCGGGATCGGTGTAGCGGGACGGGTCGGGTCGGGCCGCACCATTATCGATCACCGGCGCCGGCCGGTCGAAAGGATGATCGGACCCCTTGTGGACGGCCCCACCGCGCACGTCATAGGTCATGCCCGGCACCCCATGCGCCGGTCGAGTTCAGCATGGAAGTGGCGCAGCCGCCCTTCCTGCTCGCTCCAGAGCGGCCCCTTGAACCCCCGTGAGCGGGCGCCGGCCTGGACGATCGGAAGAAGGTCCGAATCCTGATCCAGCACTTCGCCAAGACAGGGCGGCTCCCCCAGCCGCGTATGGATAATCTCCGGCCGCGTCTCGCCCGTCAGGTCGACATCCTCGCCCAGCCCCATCCATGCCGGAGCGCCATAGCCGGGTGCGTCGACATGCCTGTAGAGAATACAGGTGTCATAGGTGAACTGATTGGGATCCGTGGCATGGGGCAGGAAACGATGCAGGAACACCGCTTCGGGATGACAGCCGATCTGCACATTGGGGAATAGCGAGTAGACAACTGAGTCGCTCAGCTGGCTGTCGCTGAACCGTTCATAGCCAAGGCCCAGTTCATCCGACCTGCGCCGCTTGGCGCGCTGGACCGCCTGGCGCGTGTCTGCTGCCGTGCCGTCATAAGTGGCGGGATCGATCCCGGCGTCGCGCAGCATGGATTCGATGCCGGGATTCACCGTCACCTGATCATTGTAGCGGGCGGCCGGCTGCGCGAAGGGCACGAACTGGCGCGACAGGCCGCCCGGCCACAAATCTATCTGCGTGCGGTCGTCCATCAGGCATTGGGTTTGCGGATGGACGGCATGGAGATGGTAGATTTCGGCAAAGGCATCCACGCCGCCCTTCCAATTGGCCCCCCAGTCCGACCGCCGGTGCTGCACGACATACATCTGGTCGATGTCATAGAGTTCCAGTTGCGGCAGGATCGGCGCAAGCCAGTCTGTCACCGGCTCGATCTCGGCGTCCATGCTGATGAAGATGAGGCCGATCGCCTCTTCGCAGCGGACGGATGTCAGATCACGGTCATGACACAGAACCTCCGGCCGGAACGTCTCTTCATCCGTGACCGCGATATTGCGGCCATCCAGGTCGAATTTCCAGGAATGGAAGGGGCAGGTGAAGCGGATGAGAGAGCCGAAGTCCGCCGTCACCAACCGGCTGCCCCTATGCGGGCAGACATTATAATGGGCGTGAATGGCGCCATCCTCGCCGCGCACGATGATGAAATTTTCCGGTCCGATCTCGAAGGTGAAGAAATCGCCCGGCTCGGGAATGTCGGAGGCAAGGCCCGCGAGCAGCCAGCTTTTTCCGAAAACCTTGTCCCACTCCTCCCGCATGAAATCAGCGTCGTGATAACGGGCGGGACTGGGCCGGTCGGTGCCATTGTCTATGCGCGGCTCTACCCTCGCGTTGAAAGGGTGCGGTTGCCCGACATGGATGTTCCAGTCGTCGAAATCCAGCTTCATCATCGCTTATCCCTCCTCAGCCCCATGCCGGCTCGTTCGGCCGACTCGTTTCATGGTGGACAAAATCTACAAAACAGTCATGACTGTTTTTAATATAAGTTCAAGAGGCAGGGTTTTCTGAGGCGCATCGGGAGCGGAGAAGATTGGCATGAGTCGTTTTTATGGCACGATATTCCAGATCGCCTATGTTGTGGCCGACCTCGACGAGGCGATCGACCATTGGACCAGGGCGATGGGCGTCGGGCCATTTTTCGAATTCCCGCTGCCTTTTCCCTTTGAAAGCCTGTCGGTGAATGACGCGCCGGTGCCGCTTGATCTGCCGCTCATTGCCGGCGTCGCCGTCAGCTATAGCGGCGACACCATGATCGAATTGATCGAACCGGGCAGCGCGGATTCCACCTATCGGGAGTTTCTGGAGAGCGGCCGCACCGACGTTCATCATTTCGGCACATGGGTGGACGACATCGACGCGACGCTGCGCCATGCGCGGGATCAGGGCGTGCCGGTGGTGCTGGAGGGCAGCCTGCCCCCGTCGCGCTTCGCCTATCTCGACACCGCCCGCGACGGGCTCAGCCCCCTCATTGAAGTGATCGAGCCACGACCCATGATGATCAAGGCGTTCGACATGATCAGGGCGGCGGCGGCGGATTGGGACGGAACCGATCCCCGCCGCCCGCTCTGACCCGGCTCATCGGCGAGCGGGCAAGGCGAAGGCGACGACATGGTCGCCCGGTGTCGTTCCCATATAAGCATGCCCGCCGGCCGCGATCACGACATATTGCCGCCCGGTCTTGCGCGACACATAGGTGATCGGCGTGGCCTGACCGCCAGCCGGCAAATCCCCTTCCCACAGCAGCTTGCCCGTTGCGGTTTCAAAAGCGCGCAGGCGGTTGTCGAGAGCCGCGCCGATGAAGGTCAGGCCGCTGGCGGTATTGACCGATCCGCCCAGGTTGAAGGCGCCCGGGACGGCGATGCCGAGCGGCGCGGTACCCCGCGTCGTTCCCAATGTACGGCTCCACCTGATCCGGCCGGTCGAGAGGTCGACCGCCGCCAGCTTGCCCCAGGGCGGCGCCGCACAGGGAATGCCCAGCGGCGACAGCATCGGCAGCAGGCTTACACCATAATCGGTTCCGTCCTGCGGCAGATAGCCCGGAGCATGGGAGTCCTTGGCCAGCGCCGGACGATCGCTATTCTCGCCATGCGGGAACAGGCGCACCTCTTGCGGTATGGCGGAAGAATTGACGATCATCAGTCCCCGTTCGGGATCGATGCTGACGCTACCCCAATTGAGGATGCCGAAGGTGCCCGGCCATTGAAGCATGCCGCGCACGGAGGGCGGCGTGAATAGCCCCTGATAGTCTAGCGAACGAAAACGGATGCGACACCATAGCTGGTCGATCGGCGTCGTCCCCCACATGTCCGCTTCCGTCAGATCGTCCGGCGTGAATGAGGCGAAGCCCCGCACACGCGGCTGCGTCGGCGCATAGCGCTCACCCCGGATCGAGCCTGCCGGCACCTGTCGTTCCGCGACCTCGACAAGGGGGCGGCCCGTCGCCCGGTCCAGGATGAAGATATCCCCCTGCTTGGTCGGTGCGGCCAGTGTGGGGATGGAGCGCCCGTTCCGCCGATAGTCGAACAGCACCGGTTGGGCGGGCACGTCATAATCCCAAATGTCGTGATGCACCGTCTGGAAATGCCAGCGAACCTTGCCGTTCCGGACATCGAGAGCGACGATGGAACTGGCATATCGCTCCAACTGGGGTGAGCGATGCGTGCCGACATGGTCGGGGGTCGCATTGCCGGTCGGCAGATAGACGAGGCCGAGTGCGGGATCGGCGCTGAACACGCTCCAGGCGTTGACAGATCCCCGCGTCCAGCCCCCCTCCTCGCCTGACGCTGGTCCCACGTCCGGCCGCGCACTGTCCCAGGCCCAGAGCAGCCGCCCCGACTTCACATCATAGGCACGCACAACGCCCGGCGGATCATCCTTGCTGTAATTGTCGCGCACATAGGAGCCGAGGATCGCAGTATCGCCGACGATGGCGGGCGGCGACGAGGTGTAGGAGCGCAGCGGATCGGTCTTGCCCAAGCCCCTGTTCAGATCGACCGTGCCGTCGATGCCGAAATCGGCGCAGGCCCGTCCGTCCAAAGCGTCCGTGGCCAGCAGTCGCCCGTCGACCGTCATGCTGAGGATACGGGCAGCGCACGCCCCGCTTGCCGCTACGTCGGCATGGTAGGACACGCCGCGGCAGTTCAACATCTGCGCATTGCCGATCTTGGCCTGCGGGTCGCGCATCCAGATTTGCCGGCCGCTGTCGGCGTCCAGCGCGAACAGCTTGCCCGTGGGCGAGCAGAGATAGACCCGGTCGTCCACCATCAAAGGCGTCGCCATGAACGAAATGCTGTTGATCTCGGGACGCTTGGCGCGCGTATCGCCGGTTTCGAACGACCAGGCGCGTTGCAGTTGCGCGACATTGGCGGGATCGATCTGGTCTGCGCCCGAATGCCGCAGGCCCGCCGCCGTTCCGCCATAGGCGCGCCAGTCGGTTGCAGCGACGTCACCCGCCGCGCCCAACATTCGGACGGGACCGGTCGGGCTGATGTCGAATATCGGAACCATTGCAAAGCTGGCGCCCAGAACCGCAAGACATGCCACCGCCGGCAGTCCACAGGCGAAACGCGTTGCGCCGTCGCGGGCCGCCGTTACTTGCCGGCGGAACAGGGGCAGCGCCAGAACAAGCCCGATGATCATCGGCCCTGTCAGTCGCGGCAACAATAGCCAGAATGCGCCACCCACCTCCCAGAGCGACCAGAGCAGCGTGGCGCCCAGCATCGCGCCATAGAGCCAAAGGCCCCAATGCCGCCCACGCCAGATGCCATAGCCCGCCCCGAGGCAGGCCAGCCCGGCGAGCAGATAATAAGCCGATCCGCCCAGCGCCACCAGCCTTGCGCCTCCGCCCGTCAGCAGCAGCCCGATCAGCAGCAGCAGGCTCCCCATCCCCCAGCGGAGCCATGGACGGCGGTAGAGCGCCTCCCCTCCTTCCGAGTTTGGGGCTATCGGATCAGTCTGTCTCGATGATGGCGATCGGCGCGCGGACATCGACGGTCTCTCCCTCACCAGCGACGATACGAAGCAGCGTTCCGGCGACCGGCGCGGGCACTTCGACGGTGGTCTTGGCAGCCTCCACCTCGACCAGGGTTTCGCCTTCCTCGACCCTGTCACCCGCCGACTTTACCCAGCGGACAATCTCTCCATCCTGCATTCCCATCCCATATTGCGGCAATATGACGACATGTTCGGCCATCGCTTCCTCCTCAGGCAGGTTGGGCGGCAGGCGCGCCGACAATCCGGCGTGCCGCATCGACGATCCTCTCGACCGTGGGATAGAGCGGCTTTTCGATGTGCGGACTGAACGGCAGATGCGTGTCGGGGGTCGTCACGCGGATAACCGGCGCCCGCAACGCATCGAAAGCCTCCTCGACGATAGTGGCCGCGATCTCGCTGGCCGCGCTGCACGTCCGGTGCGCGGGGTCGATGCAGATGGCGCGGCCGGTCTTGCGCACCGATTTGAGGATGAGCGCATGATCGAGCGGCACCAGCGTCCGTGGGTCCACCACTTCCGCCGAAATGCCTTCTTCCTGAAGCTTCTGCGCGGCCTTCAGCGCGATATTGACGCCCCCCGCCACTGCGATGAGCGACAGATCGCGCCCTTCCCTCTTGATGTCGCCTTTTCCGATCGGCACGAGAAAATCCGGATCGTCCGGCACCTCTGCCTTGTTCATCCAGCAGGTTCCGTCCTCGAAACACAGGATCGGATCGTCATCGCGCACCGCCGCCTTGAGCAGCCCCTTCATGTCGGCCGCGTCGGACGGCGCGATGATCTTCAGGCCCGGCATGTTCATGAACATGGAATAGGGCCGGTCGGAATGCTGGGCGGCATTGGAATTGCCATAGAACATGCATGACCGGATCACGAGCGGCAGCCGCGCCTGACCGCCGTAGATATAGCGGGACTTGGCTATGATGGAGCATATCTGGTCCATTGCCGGGTACAGAAAGGAGGATAGCGTCGCGTCGACTATCGGCCGCATGCCCACCATTGCGGCGCCGCCGGCCGCGCCGATGAATCCATTCTCCGAAATTGGCGTATCGCGCACACGTTCTTCGCCGAAACGCTCGACAAAGCCGGTGGTCGTGCCGAAGACATTGCATCTAATGTCTTCCCCCATGATGAAAACGCGGGGATCCCGTTCCATTTCCTCTGCCTGCGCCTGCTGGATCGCCTCCAGAAAGGTTATCTTCGCCATCTTCTTCTCCTGCTCAGGCGTGGGCGCGCACATCTTCGGGGATGGGCAATCTGTCGACGAAGACATGATCAAACGCCTCCTCGAAGGCGGGATAGGCGCTGTCCCGCGCGAACTTCAGCGCATCGGCGACTTCCTGCGCCACCGCCTCGTCGATGGCGGCAAGATCCTGCTGGGCGATGCCGTCCGCCAGCAACCGCTCGCGATACAGGCTGATCGGGTCGCGCCCGACCCACTCACCATGCTCTGGCCCACGCGGCGTCAGGTCGCGCCCCATATTCACGGCATGATCGGCATAGCGATAGGTTTTGGTTTCGATCAGCGTCGGCCCCTTGCCCGCGCGAGCCCGGTCGACCGCGTCGCGCACCGCCTGTTCGACGGCATCGACATCCTGTCCGTCGACGATCACCCCCGGTATGCCATAGCCGTGCGCGCGGTCGGCGACATGCTCGCCCGCGACGGCGGCGCTGGTCGGCGTCGACATGCCGAAACGATTATTTTCACACACGAAGATGGCGGGGAGCTTCCACACCGCAGCCAGGTTCATGCCCTCGTGAATGGCGCCCTCGCTCGACGCGCCATCGCCGAAGAAGCAAAGCGCCACCCGGTCCAGCCCTTGCAGCTTGGCGCCCAGCGCCGCGCCGGCCGCTACCGGTCCGCCCGAACCGACGATGCTGGTTTCGCCCAGGCTGCCGACCGAGAAATCCGACAGGTGCATCGACCCGCCCTTGCCACGGCAGACGCCCGTCACCTTGCCCAGTAGCTCCGCCATCAACGGCCGCAATGTCGCGCCTTTCGCGATCGGATGCCCGTGGCTGCGATGCGTGCCGATCATATAGTCATCGTCGCGCAGCGCCATGCAGGCGCCCACGCCCGACGCTTCCATGCCGGCATAGGTATGCAGCGCGCCGGGTATCTCACCGGTGGCATGGATCGCCTCGGCCTTGGTTTCAAACTGGCGGATGCGCTGCATGCGCCGATATTTTTCGAGCCGACGGTCATTGTCACCGGATGCTGAATGCGCTTCATGCATCGGCCAGCTCCCGGCTTACCGGCGCCTCGATCAGTTCCAGCGGCGTGGCATACATCGGCTCAGGGCCGTCGGCCGTGATGGCATAGACATTTTCCATATGGCAGGGGCCGAGCTTCGCCCCGAAATAGAGGCTGTCGAGTGAGATGAGCATATCTTCCTCCAGAACGAAGCCCTGTTTGACACCGGAGAGGCCGAGCGCCGGAAAGGGCATAGGTATTTCGAGCGGCATCAGGCCGATGCCGTGAGCGACGACCAGCAGCTTTTCCGGTGTCGCCACGCCATGCGCGTCGAGATGCTGGAAGCCGATCTGCGGCAGAGTGGCGGTCGATACGCCCGGCCGCAGGCCATCGACCATCTTGAGAAAGGCGTCGCGCAATATGTCGTGCTGCCGCTGATATTCGGCGCTTGGCGGACCGATCACCGCTGTCCGGTTGATGTCGACCCAGAAGCCGTCGAATATTCCCTGCGTTTCCAGAATGACGATGTCGCCCCGGCGCAGCGCGCGGTTGCCGCGGGTCCGGAACAGGTCGGGAATGAACTCGTCCGCTTCATAGGCGCCGCCGAAGAGCAGTGCGCCTTCGTCCACCGGGATGACCTGATGACGCACCATGAAATCACAGATGCGCGCCTGAACATCGTTCCAGTCGGCGCCTTCGTGCAGCAGGGAACCGGCATGTTCGACAATCCGGTCCGCCAAGCGGCCGAGCTTGCGATAGCGCGCCAGCTCATCGGCGGTCTTGACGACCCGCACGCGCATCATGAAGTCGAGTATGTCGCGATAGTCATGCGGAACGGCCGAAGCGATGCGGGCCGACATGCGATGTTCGTCGAAGCCAACGGTCCGGCCCGTCATGCCATGGTCCGCCAAAGCCGCAGCGATAGCGGCGGCGATGTCGGGCTGGCAGGAACCCGCTATGGCGGATGCCAGCGCGCCGGCATCCTCTCCCAGCCGTGTCGCCGGACGATCGGGATCGATATAGCGGCTGACTTCGCAGAAATTCAGCATGTCGAACGTGCGGATCTCGCCGAAACTACAGGCATCGCCATCCCGGTTGAGCACGGCGACGAGCCCGAGATTGGCCTCCGGGATAACCAGGGTGAGCGGGCGCGCCGGGTCCGCATAGACGATGGCGGCGGCCATGGCCTCCATCTGGCCCCAGCGCTCCAGAATGGAATGATAGCCTGTGGCATAGCGAACATCATGGGGATGGCTCAGCACCACCGCATCCAGCCCCTCGTCGGCCATCATGGCGCGCAGCCGGTCCGCGCGGGCATTGGTCGTCGCCGTCATGCCGCCTGCTCCACCACGTCCCGGGAGATGTTCGACGCCCGTTCGCCACAGGCGACATCCCGCAGATATTCATGGTTGAGGATGAACCTGATGCCGCCCTCTTCATCGGTGAAGGCGACGGCGCCATGCCCCATGAACAGATATTCGGTGACTTCGTCGCACCGTGCTTCGCTGTGCCGGGAGCCGATCGGCTCATAGCCATAGGTGCCGGCCGGAGCGGAACCTATGTCATAGATGAGTTCGCCCTTGGTGACGAAATATTGGCCATGGCCCAGATGCCAGTGCGGCGCGAAGGTCGCCCCCGGTTCCATATGGACCCACAGCACCCAGTCCCCTGTCTCCTCGCTGTAGCGCAACAGCCGGATGGTCGTGCCGGTGCCCAGCTCTACGGCGGAGCAGTCCTTGATGTTGACGATGATGTCGCCGGTTTTCCCGGGATCATGGGCAGGCGTCATGACGATATCCTCTCCTGTGATGCGATCACATGGTTGCAGTTAGGCCCTCATCGGCTGCGATGACGGCGCCGTGAACGGCGCTGGACCGTTCATCGAGAAGGAAGCAGACCAACTCCGCGATCTGTTCGGGCTCCATGAAGAATTTGCGGCGCGGGCTGGGGTGGCCGTCCATCAGGGCAGCGATCGCTCCTTGCCCCTCCTCCGTCCGCAGCCCCGCCGTCAGGGGCGTTGCAACCGCGCCGGGGCAGACGCAGTTGATCCGAATGCCCTGGGGGCCAAGTTCCGCCGCCAGCGTCCGCGCCAGCATCGCCACGCCGGCCTTGGATGCGCTATAGGCGCTGTCTCCTTTTCGGCCGGCGGTGCCGCTGACCGATCCGATGAAGACGATCCGCCCGCCGCCGCCGGCGATCATGCCGGACAGCACCGCCTGAGTAACGTAGAAGCTGCCCTTGAGGTTGACGTCGATATGGCGATCGAACAGCGCGACCGGACTGTCGGGGACGGGATTGGGCGCCCAGATGGCGGCGTTGTTGACCAGCATCTTGGCCGGGCCGAGCGCCTGTTCGACCGCGCGCACCGCCTCTGCCACGGCTGCCGCATCGGAAATGTCGACGCAGGCGCCATGGGCGAAGCGCCCCGCCGCAACGCCTGCGTCCAGATCCTCCTGTGGCGCGTCGGACAATATCGCGACTTTGACGCCGCTCATGGTCAGTTGCGCCGTGACCGCGGCCCCGATGCCGCTCGTCCCCCCGGTGACGATGGCAACCTGTCCGGCCAGTCCGCTCATTGCGCCGTGAACCCGCCGTCGACCACCAGTTCGGACCCATGCATATAGCCCGCCTCGTCAGAGGCGAGGAAGCGTACCGTCTTCGCGATGTCGATGGGATCGGCCATCCGCCCGATCGGATGGGCGGGAGCAAGGCCCGCCGCCGCCTCTTCGACGCTGGGCGCAAAACCATTGTCGACGATCCTTTGCAGGATATGGTCGACCATGCCGGTCTTCACCCCGCTGGGATGGACCGAGTTGACCCGAATTTTATATCCCAGAGCGGAGAATTCGAGCGCGCAGGCTTTGACGAACAAAGTGACCGCGCCCTTGGACGCGCAATAGCCGACATGCAGCGGGCTGCCGATCTTGCCGGCCACCGAGGAGATGACCACGACGGACGCGCCGTGCGGCAGCGCCGCGCCTGAGCGGTTGAGCAATTGGGCCGAGCATTTGGTGCCGAGAAAGACGCCATCGACATTGACCGCCATCTGTTTGCGCCACTGTTCGATCGTCATATTTTCCATCTTCTCGACGATGACGATGCCGGCGACATGGACGAGGATGTCCAGCCGGCCATAGTCGCGCTCGACATTTTCGATGACCGACGTCCAGGACGCCTCGTCGGTAACGTCGAGCTTCAGATAGCCCGCGCCCCGCCAGTCGGACGGCCTTTCAGGCAGGTCGCCCCCAATGACAATGGCACCTGCGTCTTCCAGCACGCGGGAAATTTCGCTGCCGATCCCGCCGGTGCAGCCTGTGACCAGCGCGACGCGCTCCTTCAGCGAGGCCGTCATGCGGCTTCTCCCATCAGAGCCGGTTCGCCCAGGGGCGCGAATATGCGGATGTCGGGCCCTTCCTCCAGACAGGCATAGCCCGCGTCCGACATCGCGACATGATAGGGTTGCCGCGCATGGCTCTTGCGCGCCTCTTCACTGGCGAAGATTTCCATGAAGGCGAAAAGATCGGGATCGTCGGGTGACTGAAGCACCTGGAACAGCAATGTCTCCGGTTCATTGGCGCGAACGTCCCGCTGCAACTGGGTCGTCAGCCTTATGAACTCCTCGGTCTTGTTCGCTTTTGTGCGGACATGCATGATGACGGCAATCATAATGAGGACCTTTCGCAATGTGGGGCGAGTTGTTGAACGAGGCGGCACGACAGGCGCAGGGGCCAAGGCCGGAGACGGCCCAGCCCGTGATCGACCGGTGCCTTCAGCAGCGCCCGGACGATGCCGACGCCCTGACGCTGGCGGGGATCGTTGCGCAGCGTACCGGCCGCACGGATGCGGCGATCGCCGCATTTACCCGCGCCCGCGATGCGGATCCCACGAACCCGGCCCGCCACCAGAATATGGCCGTCGCGCTTAAAAATGGCGGCAGGTTCGAAGCCGCGCGCGCGGTCTTCGGCGAGGCTCTGCGCTTGCGCCCCGGCCATGCCGCCACGCTGGCCAATCTGGGATCGTGCCTGATCGAGATGAACCTGTTTGAGGAAGCTTTGGCGGTGCTGGACGCGGCCGGCGAACATCCCGACGCGCTCAATAATGGCGGCGTGGCGCTGGCCCGGCTGGGGCGTCATGCCGAAGCCGCCGAGCGCTATCAGGCCGCGCTCCGCCTCCGCCCCGGCAATGGGGACGTGACGATCAATCTTGCCGATGCGCTGTGCGCCGGTGGCGAGGACGCGCGCGCCGAGCGGCTGCTGACGGCCATCACGCCGGGACAACCGGCCTTCGTTCGCGGCGCCAACCAACTGGGCCTGCTTCGCGAGCGCAGGGGCGATTTTTCGGGAGCCGTCGCTGCGCTGCGCCCCGCCTTCGCTGCCGCGCCGGCCAATCATGCGCTTGGCATCAACCTGGCCCGCCTGTTGATCCGGGCCGATGCGCCCGACGATGCCATCGCCGTCTGCGACGCATTGATCGCGTCCCAGCCGAGCATCACCACGCCGCTGGCTCTTAAACTTGCGGCGCTCACCCGTTTGGACGAGGGAAGCCGCCGCAGCGCGCTGATGGCGCTCGACCGGTTCGTGCGCGTCGAAGATGTCAGCGACGTGCCGGGATATCCCGACATGCAAAGCTTCAACGCAGCGCTGATGGCGGAGCTTATCTCGCATCGATCGCTCACCTATGAACCTGAAGGGCTGGTGACGCGGCAGGGTCGGCAAAGCGACGATCTGGCCGCCGAAAGCAGCCCGGCCATCAGCGCGCTCGCCCGCCTGGCGACGAACGCCCTCGCCGAAACCCGCGAGCGGCTGGCGCAGGACGATATCGACCACCCGTTCCTGGCTGCTTTGCCCGACCAGTGGTCGCTGACGCTGTGGGGGACAATCTTGCAGCCGGGCGGAGAGGTCACGCCGCATATTCACGCGCCCAACTGGCTGTCGGGCGTCTACTATCCCGACTTTGGCGACGATAGCGACGAGGGCGCGTTCGGCATCGGCATGCTTCCGGCGGAGCTGGGCGGCGGCGGCGATGTCACCATCATCCGCCCGCGCGCCGGTCGCATGCTGCTGTTCCCCTCCTATCTTTGGCATGCAACCCTGCCCTTCGGCGGCGATGCGGATCGGATCAGCTTCGCCTTCGATCTGGTGCCCGCCGGCTCCGGCCGCCCGCACAGGCTCGTGCGATCGTAAGCGCGGGCGGCTGGCCGATCCGGGAGGACCGTTAGAGCAGCAGGCTGATCCACCTGCCCTGGAGGAGAGCGCGGCCACCATCGTCTAGAATTTGACCGAGCCTTCGATGCCAAAGCTCGCGGGTGGCGCATAGTTGGTGAAGTTGAACAGGCCGGCAACGGAGTTTGCGGATACGCGATAGACTTCATCCAGCAAATTTCGCCCAAATATGGCGACACGGTATCGTTCAGCGGGATCTGTCCAGCCAATGCTCGCCCCGACCAGTGTACGCGCCTGCCCCTGCGAGTAATCGGCGTTCAGTGTCGCGGATTCATATTCCGACTGGTAGTTGATGTCGGCGTTCAGCGACACAGTGCCCCAGGCCATGGGCGGAAATTCATACCGGGCGTTCGCGCTCGCCGTCCATTGCGGCGCATTGCGCAGCTTCAGATAAGAAGCATCGTCATTGATGCCGTCGCCATCCACGTCGGTCCTGAATTCATTATATTTCGCCTTCTGCCAGCCCACGGCCGCGCCCAGCGTCAGGCCTGCGGTCGGTGCTGCGGAAATTTCCAGCTCGATGCCCTTGACCTCTGCCTTGCCCGCATTGGTCGTCCGCGTCTCCTGCCCCGGCAATCCCGTGATGGGATCGACGAAGGGCACGACCGCATCGCGCTGGAGATCATTATATTTGACGTAGAATGCGGCGACATTGACCCGCAGCCGCCGATCGGGCGTCTCGGTCTTGAAGCCCAGTTCGAAACTGTCGGCCGTTTCTTCCTTGAAGGGCAACGCCGAGGTGGCCGACATGGCCTGTTCATTATAGCCGCCCGACTTATAGCCCTGGCTGTAGGTGAAATAATTGTTGATGCTGGGGCTGATTTCCCAGCGATAGCCGGCACGTATCGTCGGCCGGTCGAATTTCGCGCTGTCGCTATATTCGGGCCAGAAGCCGGTGGCGATGATTGACCGTCTCACCTGTGGCTGAACGGAAAAATCCTTGCTCTCCTTGGTGTAGCGCGCGCCCAGGAAGACGGAGAAAGGGTCCGCGACCTTATATTCCGCCTCGCCGAACATGGCATAGGAGTCCACCTTATAGGTGGCGGTCGACTGGTTGGGATCGTTCAGCGCGGTCGGATCGCCCAGAAAGCGCAGGAAGCCCAGGAAGCTGGTGGCATTGGCGTCGAGGGTCTGCCCCCAATACATTGCGCCGACGGTGAACTTCAAAGCGTCCGAGAAGTCGGAACTGAACCGCCCCTCAAGACTATATTGCTTGCGCGTATCTTCTCGCGTGGACACGAAAAGATAGGCGTTTTCACCCGTATAGTCGGACGGCAGCTGCGACCGCACCCGACGCCAGCCGCCCACCATGGTGAACGTGCCGGTGCCCTGAATATTATGCTCGCCACGCAGATAGATGCCATCGACGTCCACGCGATGGCCGCTCAGCGTCCCCGGACATGTCGGTGCTGTCGAAGATCCGGCACAAAGGGTCGTGCCCGTATCAAAGGGGCTGGCGCCGGTCGTCTGAACGCCGGGGAACCCCAGAACGTCGAACAGGAACCCGGGCGGCGTTTCGTTCACCGAGGGCGGGGAATCGCCGCGATCGCGCAAAATTTCATAGGTCAGCAGAAGGTCGGTGTCGCTTGTCGGCTCCCACAGCAATTTCGCGCGACCGCTGAAATAGCGGCTTCCGCCCCACCGCTGCCCGCGTCCCCGGACACCCTGAATGCCGTCCACGTCATTATTCTTGGTCAGGCGGTAAAAGCCGTCGCTCTCCTGAAATGAGCCGGCCGCCCGTAGATAAAGATTGCTGGCAATCGGGACGTTGATCGCCGCTTTGACATCCTTGGTATTGAAGCTCGAATAGCCGAGCCGCACCTCGCCGCTGAAACCCGGCTCGGGACGCTTGGTGATGACGTTCACGACGCCGCCCACCGTATTCTTGCCGAACAACGTCCCCTGCGGGCCACGCAGAACCTCGATCCGTTCAATGTCGAACAGGTCGAACAACTGGGTCTGCACATGGGCGAGGACGAAATCATCGACCACGACCGCGACAGCCGGTTCGAACGTCAGGATGATGTCGCCGGTGGACTGGCCGCGAATGCCGATGGAGGCCGCGTTGAACCCGGGGACATTGGTGATGACCACATTGGGCACATCGCCTGCCAAGGCGCGAATGTCGGTGGCGAACTTATTCTCGATCGCGGCGGATGTGAAAGCGGAAACGGCGACGGGCGTGTCTTGCAGCGATTCCGACACACGCCGGGCGGTAACGACAATATCCTCCAGCCCGACCGGCTGTTGCGTGCCCGTCCGACCTTGAGGGGGCGCCACCTGCGCCAGCGCCGTTCCGCTGACTCCCGCCAGCAAGCTCACGATAAATGGTTTGAAGACGCAATTAAGGCGTTTGCCGGTGATCATGGTCATCCCCTCCAACCGACTGCCCGCTCTTCCGGCGGCAGTTCGAATCATTGGCCGAGCAACATTGCCCGTTCCAATAAATGATCACATATGCTCATTTTGAAAAGAGATAAAAAACAGTCATGATTGATTTGTTTTGACGCAGCGCAACCGATCGGTCCGGTTTTGCTTGCCGGGTACAGAGGGTGAGGCCTAGGAATCGAGGCAAGAATGGCGGCTGAAAGTGCGAAATTGGACGATAGTGCAGTGCAAGAAGATGCGACGAAAAATAAGCCTGCGCGACGCCGTTACACCAGCCCGGCAATGGCGGAACGGCGCGCGCGCATCGTGCAGACGGCGCATCGACTGCTTGGCGAAGGGGGTGTCGCGGCGCTCACGATTCGGCGCCTTTCGGAAGAGGCCGGCGTAGCGCAGCGCACCGTCTACCGCCTTTTCGGCGACAAGGACGGCGTGGTCAGCGCCACCGTTATCGACCGCATGGTGGAAGTCCGCGACCATATTGCGCGGCGCGCCGTCACCTATACGCTCGACGCCGTCTTCAGCGAACTCGACTGGATGGTGAGCGAGTTGGAACGCGACAGCCTCTATGCGCGCGTGGTGATCGATTTCGTATTCGCGCCCGATCCGCGCGAACTGGAAGTCCGCGAACTGACCTCCGTCGCGCGGGCGCGCTTTACGGCATGGCTGGCTCTGCAAAGAGACGCCAAGCTGGTGCGCGACGATCTCGACCCCGATTATATGGTCGAGATGCACGTGATGCACGAATTTCTCGTCTACCGCCGCTGGTCGCTGGGGCAATGCGACGCGGCTCTATGCCGTCTGGAGTTGCACGCCTGCTTTCTGCAGACAGCAGCGCTGGTCCTGACAGGCGCCGCGCGGGAGGCGCATGTTGTTCAGCTCGCGGCGCTCCAGCGCCAGATCATGGCCGCCCGCCGCGCCGCTCTGCCGTCACAGCAAGCCTCGAGTTGACAGCCTATTCGCCTGCCTTATGCGCCGACCCCACGACGCTTTCCTTGCGGCCACTGCGCAAAATAGCCGCCCGCGAGCGGATATAGTGGCGCAGCGCTTCGATCTGATCGGGCGTGAATTCATCGAATTTCGGCATGCCCGCCGGGACCAGTGCGCCCTGTTTTACGACCTGGGTGAAGCTGTCCTTGTCGGCAGGCACCGGTGAGACACGAAGGTCCGGCGCCGTGCCGCCTGCGATGGCCGCCGTCCCGTGGCAGACGGCACAGCGCCCGCCAAAGATCCCCTCGCCTCGCGCCGCCATCGCAGCGTCGGATTTGAAACTGGAATCGTCGAACGCCACCGCCTTATAGGCGATACGCGGCGGCAGTTCCTTTTTCCCGCCGATGGCAAAGGTGAGGACGCGTCTCGCCTGCGTGCGATAGTCGATGCCGTACCGCTCGAACATCGGACCGAACAATCCGACGCTCGTGCCGATACCGGCCACGACGGTGACATATTGCTTCCCCTTCACCCGATAGGTGATGGGCGGCCCGACGACGCCGGCGCGCGCGTCGAAATTCCACAGCCGCTTGCCATTTTGAGCATCATAGGCCGAAAAGCCGCCATCGGGACGCCCCTGAAATACAAGGTTGCCGCCGGTGGTCATGATGCCGCCATTGCCATGGGTTTCCATCGGCAGCTTCCACCGCGCCTTCTGCGCAACCGGATCCCATGCGATCAGCCAGCCCGTAATATCCTTGCCCCCGGCATCGATGGCATAGCCGACCCCGGGCGACAGGCCCATGCGCCCGGCGAACTGGAAATTTTCCCGCGTAATGCCGGTATCGTCGAAATGGGCCTGCAGGTCGATCGCCGGGATGTAGGTAAGCGCCGTCTTGGGATTATAGGCCATCGGCATCCAGCTATGCGCGCCGAGCGGTGTAGGCCGAAATGTGGTCTTGCCGCTTTCATACCGCACCCCAGGATTTTCGATGGGGCGCCCCGTCTTGATGTCGATGCCCTTGGCCCAGGTCACTTCGACAAAGGGCTCAGCGGAAATCAGCTTTCCATCGGTCCGATCGATAACATAGTAAAACCCGTTCTTGGGCGCCGTCATTACCACCTGACGCGGCTTCCCCTCGATGGTCAGGTCCGCCAGCTCCATATCCATGGCAGCATTGAAATCCCAGCTTTCGCCGGGGTTTATCTGATAATGCCATTTATATTTTCCGGTCTTGGCGTCGAGCGCCACGATCGAACAGACATAAAGATTGTCCCCCTTGCCCATGGAACGGATCTTGTGGTTCCACGGCGCACCATTGCCGGTGCCGATCAGGATCTGATCATTGGCCTTGTCATAGGTGATGGCGTTCCATACCGATCCGCCGCCGCCATATTTCCACCAGTCTCCATGCCAGGTCTTCGCCGCCATCTCCTGAGCTTTATCCTCGAAACCGTCGGCCGGGTTGCCGGGCACGGTGTAGAATTTCCACAGCGACTTGCCGGTGTCGGCATCGAAGGCGGTGACAAAGCCGCGGACCGCGCTCTCGTCCGATCCGGCATTGCCGATGATGACCTTGCCATCAAAGACGCGCGGCGGGCCGGAGATGAACATCGGCGCGTCCTTCTCCAGCGTCTGAACCGACCAGACCGGCTGCCCCGTCCGCTCGTCCAGCGCGATCAGGCGGCCATCCTGCGTGGCGGTGATCACCTTATGATTCCAGTAAGCGATGCCGCGACTGCCCCAGCCCTGCCGCAACCGGATGCCGGATGCTTCCGGCGCCTTGGGATCATAGGTCCATTTGACCTGCCCGCTCTGGACATCGATCGCGCGCACCACTGAATAGCCACTGGCGAGATAGACCGTGCCGCCCACCTCGATCGGCCCGGTTGCAGGATTGCCGGGCGGCAGATCGACCGACCAGACCAGCCCCAGATCCTTGACATTGGCCGCATCGATCTGATCGAGCGGGCTGTAATGCTGTTCGCCATAGGTCCGGCCAAAGGCGGGCCAGTCGTCGCCGTTGCTGGCATCGTCCAGCTGGACCTCCCACGGCTCGGGCTGGCGTGAGGCAGAGGCTTGCTCGCCATCGCGAGCGCCCCCGCATCCCGCCGTTGCAGCCAGAAGACCGATCATGACGAGATGATCCAGCCTGCTTTTTCCGATCCTCACCACATATTCCCCGCAGGCGGGCCGGGCCACCATGCAACCCGGCCGGACTAATGACTTAGAGCTTGTTGCCGAGGGCCAGGCCGGCCTCCAGACCGAAATAGCGCGGCGGGCCATATTGCGAGTTGAGCCACAAGCCGGCGACATTCTGAATGCCCACGCGGTAGCGCTTGTCGGTCAGGTTCTTGCCCACGAGCCTCAGATAATATTTATTGTCCGCCTGGGCGAGGGTGATCGATCCGTGGACGAGGGTCCGGGCATTAAGGAAAGTATTGCCCAGCGGGTCATCGATCGCCTGCGTATTGAGGTTGCGGCCCGTATAGGCGGCATTGGCATTCAGCGTCAGCTTATAGTCGCCGATGGGAACCGAATAGGCGCCGTCGACCGTCCATTGCCATTTGGGCGCACGATCCAGCGGCGCACTCGCCAGATCATAGCCCGCATTGGCCGCGGTGTAGCTGTTATATTTGCCGTCCTGATAGCCGAGCACGCTCCGCAACGTCAGCCCTTCGACGGGACTGGCCGACAATTCCGCCTCTATTCCCTTCACCGTGGCGCTTGCCGCGTTGACAAACAGCGTCACCTGATTGGGTTGGCCGTTCACCTCGATCGGGACATTCAGCTGCTTCTGCAAATCCTTATATTTGACGTAGAAGCCGGTCAGGTTGAAGCGGATGCGATTGTCGAGGAATTGCGACTTCAGACCCAGTTCGAAACTGTCCGCCTTTTCCGGATCGGTCGCACGCGACGCTTCGCGGAACGCGTCGAGGTCGCTGCCGAAGGCGGCGAAGCCCCCGATCTGGTCGTTGAAACCCCCGCCCTTATAACCGCGCGAATAGCCGCCGAAGATGAAGAGATCGTCCGCCGCCTGATAGCTGACGCTGACGCGATAGGTCGGCTCCCGCCATTTGTCGGACACGGTAACGACCCCGGCAGGATAATTATAGACGCTGGCGTCCAGCGCCTCCCCCAGCGTCAAGGTGGGATCGAAGCCGCCGCCCAGCGCAGGGATGAACGTCTGCTGCCGGCCCAGCCAGGTCTTGTCGTCCCATGTATAGCGCCCGCCCGCCGTAACGGTGAGCTTGTCCGTGACCTTGAACGTGCCCTCGAGGAAGAGCGCCCGAGACTTCGCCCTTTGCGCGTTGCACAGCAGATAGGGCGTTTCATTCCAGTTGCCGAAGGGCAGCGGGCCGGATGTCAGGTCGAGAAAGCCTAAAATCTGGCCCACGCAAAAGTCGATCTTGTCCTTCTGGTAAAAGCCGCCCGCCACGAAATTGAACGGACCGTCAAATTCGGAGGCGAAGCGGAGTTCCTGCTGCCAGGTCTTCCGATTGTCGTCGCGCGTCGCGTCGAAGAAGGACAGATATTGCCCGTCATCGGCAACGGCTGTCGCGCCCGCATAGGAATTGGGAATGCGCGAACGCTGTTTGCGATATCCCGACACAGAGGTGAAGGTGCCGACACCCGCATCATATTCGATATTGGCATAGATGCCATCGACACTGATACGCTGCCCCTTGTCCATGAACAGAAGGCCGTCATTCCGGCCCGTATAGGCCGCGCGGTCGAGCGGATCCTTGCCCTGTGCATCGGGATCGGTCAGTCCCAGCGAGTCCGTCACGAAGGGACTCGTACCGGCATAGAGGTAGTTTTCATTGACCGACGGGACCACGTCGGACCGGTCGCGGATCCATTCATATTGGAATAGCGCGCTGAAGCTGGATGACGGTTCGATCAACAGCTTGGCGCGGGCCTGCCAAACATCCTTGCCGCCGAGCGTCTCGCCGTCCAGACATCCGCTGCGGCCCTCAAATTTGTTCGGCACAAAACCCGTGACCGGCCCGTAGCAGGCGCCATTTTTATAATAGCCGTCCGACTTCTCATACCCGCCGACAAGCCTTAGCGCCGCGATGGAGCCGATCGGCACATTGGCGGAGGCCTGGAGCTTGCGCTGGCCGAAATCGCCATATTCCACCCGACCCTCAACGCCGACATAGCCCATTTCCGGTCGCTTGGTGCGCACGGTGACCACGCCGCCCGTCGTATTCTTTCCGAACAACGTGCCTTGCGGTCCGCGCAACACTTCGACCTGGGCGACATCGAACGTGTCGAGCAACTGTGTCTGTACCGATGGAACGACAAAATCGTCGACCAACACTGCAACCGGCGGCTCGAAATAGACAATGATCGAAGTTTGCCCGACGCCGCGCATGGCGAAGCTCGCCGCGTTGAAATTGGCGATGGTCGCAGCGGAGAAATTGGGAACGAAGGCGGCGATTTCCCCAAGGTCGCGCGGCGAAGCCTGCGCGATCAGCGAACTGTCGACGGCCGACACCGAGACCGGCGTGGATTGAAGATCGGTGGACCGCCGCGTTGCGGTGACGATGATGTCGGCAAGGCCGACCCCTGCCGGCTGGTTGACGGCCTGGGGCGCCGTAGCGGGCGTTTCCTGCGCAATGGCGGGCGCGCTCGCTAATCCAACGATCAGCGCCATCGCGCATGACGAGCGGTAAAGCTGCCTCATCAACATGCCTCTCTCCTTGTAGCCCCGCCATTGGTTGCGGGTTCGTCGCGGAGATTATCACGAATAAAGCGTTCGGCAATCAGTCATGTATGTTTTTTTGTGTAGGTGCTGGGACAGGTGGCTTTGCGCTTGCCCGAACGGGCGGGCGACCTCGCCACGCGGACGCGGGAACGGAGTATCAGACATTCATGATTGTTTTTATCAAAGCTGCGGATATGCTGATGGCCGCTCCTGCCGCGCCTAGTTCGCTATATCGATGCGCGCGGCAGGCCGCCAAAAGATGTTGAAGAGGATAACCGAACTCATGGCCTTCAGCTTCCTATCGCGATTTTGCATCCGGAATGATCGGCAGGCGGAATTTATTTCCCTTGCCCGCCGCATGGAACAACTTGCCAAGGAGGAGCCCGGCACCCTCCAATATCGCTTTTTCAGACTCGGCGATCCCGGCATGTATGCTGTGTTCGAAAGTTTCGTCGATGAAGACGCCGACCGCCAGCATATGGCCTATGACCATAACAAGCCGCTGATCGAGCAGATCGTGGCCTGTATGGACGGCACCTATAGCCGCGAAATGCTGTTCGACCTCGAAGATGAGAAGGACTGACCGCCATGCCGGCAAAAAGCTTCATCGCCCAGCTGCGCACCCGTTCCGACAAGCGGGACGAGATGATCGCGCTTCAGTCCGAACTCAAAAGCCTGGTGTTCGAAAACGAACCCGATGCCCTGGTATATGAGCTGTTTCAGTCGGAGACCGATCCAGACCTGTTTCAGGTGGTGGCGACGTTTCGCGACGAAGCCGCTTATGAAAAACATATGCATATCGACTTTCACGACCGGCTGGTGCCGCCCATCCTCGCCTGCATGGCCGAAGATATGAAACTTGACTTTTATCGCTCCCTTCCCTGACGCGGCAGGACGCCCTCCCCATCCCCCACCATCAGCATCGCGTCCGACCGCGCCAATGTGATCAGCGGCAGGCCGGCTTTGCGGGCGCGGTTCAGTGCCAGGCCTGTGGGGGCGGAGATGGTGACGAGGAGGGGGCAGTCAGACAGCGCCGCCTTTTCCACCAGTTCATAGGAACAGCGCGACGACAGGAGCGCGAAGCCGCCATCCCAGTCCGCGCCGGTGCGGCGCATTGCGCCGATCAGCTTGTCGAAGCCATTGTGCCGGCCGACATCTTCCCGCACCAGCCTGATGCCGCCCGCCGCATCGGCCCAGGCGGCGGCATGGGCGGCGCCGGTGCGGGCGTTGAGCGGCTGATGCGCGCGCAGGGCGTCCAGCGCGGCGAAGAGCGCGGCGCGGTCGGCGCGGGAACGGCTCGTGACCTGCGGCAGCGGGCGGATCGCCTGTTCCAGATTCTCGATGCCGCACAGGCCACAGGCGGATTCCGACGCGCGATGACGCACCCGGTCGTGCAGCGACGCGACCCGCCCGGGCGGCAGGTTGGCACGGGCGATCATGCCCTGGCCGGTTGCGAAAATATCCACCTCCGGCACAGCATCTTCCGGCCCGATCAGCCGCTCGGCACAGGCGAAGCCGATCACCAGATCCTCCAGATCCATCGGTGTCGCCATCAGCACCGCATAGCCGATGCCGTTAAACTCGATGGCGACCGGCATTTCCTCGGCAATGTCGCGCATGATCGGCGCGGTGTCGCCATCGGCGCTCAGCCGGGTGAAGCTGTGCGAGGCATGGCTGGGGGGAGGATCGGACATGCCCCTGTCTAGAGCATTTTCACGGCCGATGGCATCCTTTGCTGACTCGGGAAAATGCGGCGCTCTTGCACTCGCGCGGGCGCCGCTCGACCAGCCATGCCGCTCGACCGCAGCCGGACATTGCCGCCGCTTCGCGCCATCGGTCTAAGGAGCGCGAAAGGAGATTGCATGTCCGATTCGTTCGCCATCACCGCCGCCGATGTCGAGGATGCCGCGCGGCTGATCGCGCCCGCCGCCATCCGCACGCCGCTGATCGAAAATGCCGCACTCAATGAACGGTGCGGCCGCCGCGTGCTGGTGAAGTTCGAGGGCGCGCAGCATAGCGGCTCCTTCAAATTTCGTGGCGCCTATAACCGGCTCGCGCGGCTGGACGCGGCGCAGCGCGCGGCCGGGGTGGTAGCCTGGTCGTCCGGCAATCATGCGCAGGGCGTCGCTTTCGCCGCCCGGCTGCTCGGCATGCCCGCGACCATCGTGATGCCGGCCGACGCGCCCGCGATCAAGGCCGCCAACACCCGTGCGCTGGGCGCGGAGGTCGTGACCTATGACCGGTTCAGCGAAAGCCGCGAAGAAATCGCCACCGCCATTGCACAGGCGCGGAGCGCAACGCTGGTGCCATCCTATGACGATCCGTTCGTCATGGCGGGCCAGGGGACGATCGGGCTCGAAGCGCTGGAGCAGGCGGCGCAGTGCGGCGCGGATGTGGGGCAGATGCTGGTCTGCTGCGGCGGTGGCGGCATGGTGTCGGGCATCGCCACGGCGGTGAAGGCGCGGCAGCCCGATGTCGCGCTCTATGCGGTGGAGCCGGAAGGGTTCGACGACACCGTTCGGTCGCTGCGCAGCGGCCAGCGGGAGACGGTGGCGGCCGATGCGCGCTCCATCTGCGATGCGCTGCTGGCGCCGACGCCGGGCGCGCTGACCTTTCCGATCAATCGCGCGCTGCTGTCGGGCGGGCTGGTGGTCAGCGATGCGCAGGTGCGCGCGGCGATGCGCTTTGCCTTTGCGACGCTCAAGCTGGTGACAGAGCCGGGCGGATCGGTGGCGCTGGCCGCAATGCTCGCCGGCCTCGCGCCCGACACCGACGGCGCGAGCATCGTCGTCATCTCCGGCAGCAATGTCGATGCCGACGCCTATGCGCAGATCATCGCGCGGGCGGACGATTGATGCGCTTGCTGGGCGCCCTGCTCGCCGGTGGCCGGTCGAGCCGCTTCGGCAGCGACAAGGCAGAGGCGCGGATGGCGGACGGGCGCACGCTGCTTGACCATGCGAGCGCCGCGCTGGCGCCGCATG
>DAMDPH010000008.1:0-58865 GCA_032082785.1 Sphingobium sp.
CCCGCCGCGACCCGGCTCGCCGTCTCGCGCGCCGACGACCGCCCGCCGCCGCGATAGTCGCGAAACCCATATTTGGCGTCATAGGCATAGTCGGCATGGCCGGGCCGATAGGCCTTGGCGACGTCGGAATAATCCTTCGACCGCTGGTCGACATTCTCGATCATCAGGCTGATCGGCGTGCCGGTGGTCCGCCCTTCGAAAACGCCTGACAAGATACGCACCAAATCCGGCTCGCGCCGCTGCGTGGTGAAGCGGGATGTGCCGGGCCGCCGCCGGTCGAGGAAGGGCTGAATATCGTCCTCGCTCAGCGCCAGCCCGGGCGGGCACCCATCGACCAGCGCACCGATCGCCGGCCCATGGCTTTCACCCCAGGTCGAAAAGCGCAGCACGCGCCCGAAACTGTTGAAACTCATTCGGCTGCTTCGCTTTCCCAATTCCCGCCGAACCGCTCGGCCATATAGTGCGCGCTGCCAAACCGTCCGGCGAGGAGCCCCTCGACGGTCAGGTCGACATCCAGTTCCTCCCAATGAAGGCCGAAGCCCGCGCCTGCAATCTCTACCGCCGCCAGCGCCTCGGCGCTCGCTTGCTCCAGCCCCTGTGCCAGCGATGCCGGAAAGGAAAAAGTGGCGCCGCTGACAAGGTCGATGACGATCCGGCCGGTCGCGCCATCATAGCGGACCGCCTGCGCGCGTGGCTTGATCGCGAGATCGCGGTCGCCTTGCCGCATGGCGGCCTGATAGCGCGACGGGGTCAGCTCACCCATGGATGCCGTTCCACCTTTCCATCAGATAGGCCTGCTTTTCTCGCACGATTTGAAGAGCCCGTCGACTCTCCGGCAGGCCCGCGCCGATCACCCGCACCACCTCCGGCGCGCCGTTGCGGCCAGTCAGCGCGATCTTCGTCTCGCCGTCGCCGAACACATGCACATGGGGCGGCGGGTGATCGTCCAGATAGATGACGATCCGCAACCGCCCGTCGCGCAGGACCGTCGGCACTAACTCACTTGTCCAGCGCGATGTCCGGTGCGTCTTCGGCCTTCATGCCAATCACATTATAGCCCGCATCGACATGATGCGTCTCGCCGGTCACGCCCGATGCGAGGTCGCTCAGCAGATAGAGGCCGGCGCCGCCGACATCCTCGATGGTGACGTTGCGACGCATCGGGCTGTTCAGCTCGTTCCACTTCATGATGTAGCGGAAATCGCCGATGCCGCTGGCGGCCAGCGTCTTGATCGGGCCGGCCGAAATCGCATTGACGCGGATATTTTCCGGGCCAAGGTCCATCGCCAGATATTTGACGCTGGTCTCCAGCGCCGCCTTGGCCACGCCCATGACATTATAATGGGGGATGACCTTTTCCGCGCCATAATAGCTCAGCGTCAGCAGGCTGCCGCCGTTGGGCATCAGCGCGCGGGCGCGCCGCGCCACCGCGACGAAGCTGTAGGCGGAAATGTTCATCGTCATCAGGAAATTGTCGAGGCTGGTGTCGACATATTTGCCGCGCAGCTCATTCTTGTCGGAATAGCCGATGGCGTGGACGACGAAGTCGATCGTGCCCCAGCGCTCCTCGATCTGGGCGAAGGCGGCGTCCAGCTTGTCCATGTCGCCGACATCGCAATCGATGAGGAAATCTGACCCCAGCTGCTCGGCGAGCGGCTTCACCCGCTTGGCCAGCGCCTCGCCCTGATAGGCGAAAGCCAGTTCCGCACCCTGCGCGTGCAGCGCCTTGGAGATGCCCCAAGCCAGCGACTTGTCATTCGCCAGCCCCATGATGAGCCCGCGCTTTCCCGCCATCAAGCCGTTCATATCGTCGTTCCATTCCCTTGGTCTTCAGGTGCCGGCTCCGGTTCCTCTTCGGGGAATTCCGCCAGCGCCGCATTCAATTCGGCGCCAATTACCACGCCAAGCCCCACGAGGAAGAAAAAAATGAGCGCGATCATGACGCCGGCCAGGCTGCCATAGGTCCGGTCATAGCCGCCCAGCAGCGACAGCGTCGGCGGCAACAGCCAGACGGTGGCATACCACCAGAGCGATGTGGCGACTGCGCCGGGCCATTTGGGAAAGCGTCGATCCTTGTAGGCCGTAGGGGTAAGCGACACGAACAGCGACCACATGGCCACGCATAATATCCCCATCGGCACCAGCCGCGCCGACGCGACCAGCGCGATCGCTTCGTCCGCCCAGGGCAGGATCTGATTGAGGAACTGATCGATGCCGGCCATGATGACCTGCAACGAAAAAGCGAACATGACCGCGAACACGCTGGTCAGCGTGATGCCGATCGCGCCCAGCCGATATTGCCAGAAAGCCTTGGTGCTTTTGGTCCCATAGGCGCGGCGCAATATGTCGCGGATCGTTTCGATGAGGCTGCCGACCGTCCACAGCCCGACCAGCCCGCCCAGCCACAGCAGCGGCCCCGACCGGGCGGTCAGCACATCGTTGATCGGCTGGCGCACCACGTCGGCGACGCCGCGCGGCACCGTCAGCAGAAAGGCGTTGACCGCCGCCAGCCCGTCCTGCGTGCGACCGAAAATGCTCGCCACCGCCGCCGCCACGATGAAGAAGGGGAACAGCGTTATCAGCGACAGATAGGCCAGATTGCCGGCATGAATGAAGCCGTCGCTATAGGTGCCGACCAGCACGCGCTTCATGATTTCGAAGAAATGCGATCCGGGGCGCACCCGATCCATCTTCCGGTGAAGACGCCCCCGCGCCTCCTCCGCCGGCCGGCGCGATTCCGGGGACAGGGGGGAGGGCGTGGGCATCGGCGAAGCGGCGCCTAAACGCCCAGATGGGCGCGGACGGGCCGGCTGTCGCGCCAGCTGTCGAGCAGGGCCTGGATCGCCGGATCGTCGGCGGAGACATCGATCTGGAGCCGCACCAGCTGATCGCCGCGCGCGCCATCCTTGCCGGTGAAGCCCTTGCCGCGCAGGCGCAGCATCTTGCCCGATGTCGCGCCCACCGGCACGCCGAGCATCACCGGACCGTCGACGGTCGGCACCTTGACCTTGGCGCCCATGACGGCCTCGTCCAGCGTGATCGGCAGGTCGAGCAGCACATTGTCGCCGTCGCGGGTGAAGAAGGGATGCGGCTTCACGTCGATGGTGACGATCGCGTCGCCCGCCCCGCCCGGCCCGGCCTGTCCCTTGCCCGACAGGCGCATCTGCGTGCCGCTCTCGACGCCGGCGGGGAGCTTGAGGTCGATGGTCTTGCCGTCCTGCAGCGTGATGCGCTGCGGCGCGAGCGTCGCCGCGTCGACAAATTGCACCGCCAGCCGGTAGCTGACATTGCCGCCCTTCTGCGGCGGCGCCTGCCGGCCGAAGCCGCCAAAGCCCCCGCCCCCGGCGCGCCGCCCGGCGCCGCCGAACAGCCCTTCGAAAATATCGCCGAAGTCGGCGCCCTCGTTGAACTCGAACCCGCCGCCCGGCTGACCCTGCCCCGGCCGGCCGCGAAAGCCGCCGCCACCGCCGCCAAAGCCGAAGGGCGCGGTCGGATTGCCGTCGCCATCTATCTCGCCGCGGTCAAAGCGGGCGCGCTTATCCTTGTCGGACAGCAGGTCATAGGCATTGGTGACGGAGGAAAAACGCTCCGCCGCCTTGGGATTATCCCGATTTCTGTCGGGATGCAGCTCCTTGGCGAGCTTTCGATAGGCGGACTTGATCTCCGCCTCGCTCGCGCCGCGGGCGACGCCCAAAATGGAGTAAGGATCAGCCATTCAGTCTACCTGTTGCACAAAAGCATCACTCAATGCCTATGTGGCCGATGGCGCGGCGACATTCAAGGCGCTCCTGCCGATGCCTGTCCCGCCTCCGGTCGACAGCGCCCTGCAGCCGACCTAAGGATATGGCGATGACCGATCCTTTTGCCCTGTTCGACATCTGGTTCCGCGAAGCGCGTGAGGCAGAACTTAACGATAGCAATGCGATGGCGCTCGCCACCGCCGATGCCAGGGGGCGCCCGTCGGTTCGGATGGTGCTGCTCAAGGGCCATGGTCCCGACGGCTTCATCTTCTACACCAATTTTGAAGGGCGCAAGGCGGGCGAGCTGTTCGACAACCCGCATGCCGCGCTGCTCTTCCACTGGAAGTCGCTGCGTCGCCAGATCCGGATTGAGGGCAGCGTCGCGCCGGTGGAGGATGCCACCGCCGACGCCTATTTCGCCAGCCGCAGCCGTGACAGTCAGCTTGGCGCCTGGGCCTCCGACCAGTCGCGCCCGCTCGCCTCCCGCGACCTGTTCATGGCGCGGTTCGAGGAGGCGAGTGAGCGCTTCGAAGGCGGGCCGGTGCCCCGCCCGCCGCACTGGTCGGGCTTTCGCCTCACCCCCGAACGGATCGAATTCTGGCAGGATCGCGAACATCGCCTGCATGAACGCCGCCTTTTCACCCCCTCCGCCGACGGCTGGAGCGAGGGGCTCCTTTACCCTTGAGGGTGCGGATCGAGCCGGCCGCCTCGTGGATGGGCATGAGCCGATGGCGCCGATTGCGGGACCGTCATGCGCCTGTTACGGGTGGCCGCTGGGAGTGGATCGAGACGCGGGCCTACCTGCGCGATTTAGAGGGATTAGAGGGAATAGATGCGAAATAAACTGACGGCCTTCATCCTGGCAGGCATGGTCCTGGGTGTATTGGTGGGCTTCCTGGCCAATTTATGGGTCGGGGCGGACGCCGCGCTGGCCAAGGATGTGGCAGGCTATTTCCACCTGCTCGCGGATATTTTCCTCCACCTTATCAAGATGATCATCGCGCCGCTGGTCTTTTCCACGCTGGTCGCCGGCATCGCCCATATGAGCGACAGCGCGGCCCTGGGCCGTATCGGTGGCCGGGCGCTCGCCTGGTTCATCATCGCCAGCCTCATCTCGCTGGGGCTCGGCCTCGTGCTGGTCAATTTCTTCGCGCCGGGCGAAGGGTTGAACCTGGTGCGCTCCGGCGCCGACGCCGGGGTCAATACGCAGGCGCTCAACTTCCGCGACTTCGTCCTGCACGTCTTCCCCACCTCCATGGTGGGCGCGATGGCGGAAAATTCGATCCTGCAGATCGTCGTCTTCTCGCTCTTCGTCGGCGTGGCGCTGACCGCCATCGGCGAAAAGGGCAAGCCGATCGTAACCCTGATCGAATCGCTGGTCGAACTGATGCTGCAGGTGACGGGCTATGTGATGCGCATGGCCCCCTTCGCCGTGTTCGGCGCGCTCGCCTCCGCCATCACGACGGAGGGGCTCGGCATCCTCGTCACCTTCGGCGAGCTGGTCGGCGAATTCTATCTCGCGCTGATGGCGCTGTGGCTGCTGCTGTTCGCGGCGGGGTCGATCTTCCTGGGCAAGCGGATGTTCAAGCTCGTCCGCTATGTGCGCGAACCGATCCTGATCGCCTTCTCCACCGCTTCGTCCGAAGCCGCCTATCCCAAGATGCTGGAACAGCTCGACCGGTTCGGCGTGCCGCGCCGCATCTACAGCTTCGTGCTGCCGCTCGGCTACAGCTTCAATCTGGACGGATCGATGATGTACGCGACCTTCGCGACCATCTTCATCGCCCAGGCCTATGGCATCGACCTGTCGATCGGCACGCAGATCACCATCCTGCTGGTGCTGATGGTGACGAGCAAGGGCATCGCCGCCGTGCCGCGCGCCTCGCTGGTGGTGGTCGCGGCGACGCTGGGCCAGTTCGACCTGCCGGTGGAAGGCGTCGCCTTCATCCTCGCGGTCGACCATTTCATGGACATGGGCCGCACCGCCACCAACGTGCTGGGCAATGCCATCGCCACCTCGGTCATCACCAAATGGGAAGGCATGCTGGAGGTCGAGGAGCCCGAATATGTGCCCCATCCCAAGGCGCCGGCGCACAGCCCCTCGGACGGCCGCGCCGGGCTGGAGCTGGCGCCCGACATGATCGGCGACGACCAGAAAGCCTGAGCCGGACACAGAAAAGCGGCGGCGATGCCCATGCATCGCCGCCGCTTTTATTTTGCCCTCCGCGTCGGGGTGAGCGGCCAGCAGCCGCCTTATTTGCGCACCAGCGTGCCCGCGCCCCGGTCGGTAAAGACTTCCAGCAGCATCGCATGCGGCACCCGTCCGTCGAGGATGACGGCGGCATCGACGCCGCCCTCCACCGCCTTCACGCAGGTTTCCAGCTTCGGGATCATGCCGCCGGTGATGGTGCCATCCTCCTGCAACAGGCGGATCGCCGCCGGGTCGAGATCGGTCAGCAGCTGCTTGTCCTTGTCCAGCACACCCGGCACGTCGGTCAGCAGGAAGAAGCGCGATGCCTGCAATTCGGCGGCGATGGCGCCGGCCATGGTGTCGGCGTTGACATTATAGGTATGGCCATCGGCGCCGATCCCCACCGGCGCGATCACGGGGATGATGCCCGCCTCGCCCAGCGTGTCGAGGATGCGCCGGTCGACCCGCACCGGATCGCCGACAAAGCCCAGGTCCACATGCCGCTCGATCCCGGAATTGGGATCGGGCGCGCGGCTGTGGCCGACCTTCTCGCACAGCACCAGTCCGCCATCCTTGCCGGAAATGCCGACGGCGCGGCCACCGGCGCCGGAGATCCAGCCGACGATTTCCTTGTTGATCGATCCGGCCAGCACCATTTCGGCGATATGCGCGGTTTCCGCATCGGTGACGCGCAGGCCGTTCACGAACTGCGATTCGACGCCCAGCTTCTTGAGCATCGCGCCGATCTGCGGGCCGCCGCCATGCACCACCACGACATTGATGCCGACCGCCTTCATCAGCACGACATCCTCGGCGAAATCGCGCGCCGCTTCGGGATCGCCCATGGCGTGGCCGCCATATTTCACGACGAAGGTGCAGCCCGCATAACGCTGCATATAGGGCAGCGCCTCGACGAGGATTTCGGCCTTCGCGAGGAGCGCGGGTTCAGGAGCGTGCTTGCTGGTCATGCGCGCGCGCATAGGACCAAAGCCGCCGCACCGCAAGCTGGCGGCGGCGCTCCCCCGCCCCGACCGCGCCGGATCAGCGGTCCAGACGGCGGCCCAGCGCCACCAGCAGATAGATGATCGGCGGCACCAGCAGCGCCGACAATGTCACCTTGGCCAGCATCTGCCCCAGCAGCAGCTCGCGGATCGGGAAGATGCCGTAAAAGGCGATCGTCACGAACAACAGCGTGTCGGCAATCTGCGACAGGATGCTCGCCAGCGCGGCCCGCAGCCAGAGAAGATGGCCGCTTTCTCCGCCCTTGAGCGCGGCGAACAGCGTGACGTTGAGCGTCTGGGAAATGCCATAGGCGATGATCCCGCCCAGCCAGATGCGCGGCGTGCCGCCCATCATCAGCGCAAAGGCATCGCGCCGCGCCGGCTCCATGTCGCTCGCCGCCGGCACCGCCAGCACGACGATCGACAGCAGGATCGACGCGATCAGCGGCAGGAAACCGATCTGCACCAGCCGGTTGGCGACCCCGCGACCATGAAGTTCGGCGGTCGCGCTGGAGATGGTGACCAGCAGCAGGAAGGCGAAGATGCCCGCCTCCACCGCCAGCGGCCCCAGCCCGAACAGCGGGCCGATGGCCGAGAGCGGCCCCAATGTCACCTGCTTGTTGCCCAGCACGCCCGCGATGCAGACCATACCGCCATAGAAAATGGAGAAGACGAAGAGCGAGCGCGCAATGGGGGCCGGGGTGCTTGTCATCGCGAGCCCTTACCGGGATTTGCGCGGCGGGGAAAGATGCGCCGTCACGCGGCGATATGGTGCGCCACGCCCATGGCCTGCGCCAGTTGCCGCAGGCGCCGCTCCACCGCTTCGCCCAGCAGATCGGCATGGCCGCTCGCCAGATGCAGCGACAGCCCGTCCGCCTCCAGCTCGAGTCGGGTGGCCGCGATCGGCCCCTCGACTCCGCCGGACAGCCGTTGCCCCAGCCGGATCGCCAACCCCCAGAGCATCGCCCGGCGCAGCGCTTCAGGCGGCGCCAGATTTTCCAGCCCCGGCGCGACAGCATTGCCGCCGCAGAAATTACTGTGCAGCGCCTGCGCCAGCATCGCCCGTTCCGGCGCGGTGATCCCCACCCAATTGCTGTGCAGCGCAATCTCGACGCCGCGCTCGGCCCGGAAATCGGGATTGGCGCGCCAGCCGACATCGGCCAGCAGGCAGGCGGCACGGCGGATGCGCCGCCAGCCGCTGCCATCCTCCAGGAACAGCGGCGCGATCCAGCGCTCGATCATGTCGCCATGGCCGCGAAAGCGCGATTGCGCGTCGCCCTCCGCCTCCGCCGCGACCAGCAGCGGGTCGCGCGCGCGAATGTCGGCGGGCAGATCCTCGAACAGCAATCCTTCGCGCAGGCCATAGGCCGACACGACCATGCGGCTGCTGTTCAGCTGGCGCGTGACCACGGACAGCAGCGCCGCCGCATCGGGCAGGGTCGGGATACGCGATCCGGTCATCGCCGGTATCCCCTTCAGCCGCGCTCGGCCCACCTGGCTGACGATCCGCGTCAACTGCTCGGCACGCTTGGCCGGCATCTCATATTGATGGACCACCGGCAGCGGGAAATGGGTCAGTTCCATGTCGAGCCGCGCCAGCGCGCGCCACGAGCCGCCGACAAGGTAGAAGGGCAGATCCGGTTCGGGCGTCCAGCCGGCCCTGGCGAGCATCTTCTTGACCTGCTGCGCCAGCGCGCGCGGCCCCTTGGCCCGGATTTGCGGCAGGCGCAGCACGCCCAGCGGCAGCGAAATGGTCTGCTGGACCATGCCATCCTTCACCCGCGCCAGTTCCAGACTGCCGCCGCCCAGATCGCCGACGATCCCGTCCGCGCCCGGAATGCCCGACAGCACGCCATGGGCCGCACCGATCGCCTCCTGCGCGCCGGTCAGCAGCTCGACCGTCAGGCCCAGCTCGGCCGCACGGCGGATGAAGGCGTCGCCATTGGCCGCGTCGCGCACCGCCGCCGTCGCGACGCAGCGTATATTGCTCACCCGCATGGCGCGGCAGAGATGGGTGAAGCGGGCGACCGCGCGCAGCCCGCGCTCCATCGCTTCGGGTTCGATCGTGCCGGTCTTGGCGAGCGAGGCGCCAAGGCCCGCCATCACCTTTTCATTGAACAGCACGAAGGGGATACGGCGCGGACCGTCATAGACGACCAGACGCACGCTGTTGGAGCCGATGTCGATGATGGCGAGCCGGGCATGATCGGCCACTTCATCGGCCTGACGAGCGACGGCGCGGACGCGGCTGAGCATCGAATTCATCGGCTCAGCCCTGCCGCGCCAGCCGCAGCGTGGGCACCGCGTCGCTGTCGAGCGCCGCGCCGCGCCCGGACAGCGACGGGTTGGTCATGAAATAGCGGTGCAGGTTGAACGGCTTGTCCCCCGGCTCCAGCCGCGCATATTGGCCATCGCCATCCAGCACCCAGCTTTGTTCGGTATCGATGAGGTTGGCGACCATCACCTGATCCACGATCTGGTCGTGGACGGTGGGATTTTCCAGCGGCGCCATGAACTCGACCCGCCGATCGAAGTTGCGCGGCATCCAGTCGGCGGAGGAAATATACACCTTCGCGCCATTATGCGGCAGCGACCGGCCATTGCCGAACACGGCGATGCGGCTATGCTCCAGGAAGCGGCCGACCACCGACTTGACGCGGATATTGTCCGACATGCCGGGCACTTGCGGACGCAGGCAGCAAATGCCGCGCACCACCAGGTCGATCTGGACCCCGGCGCTGCTGGCGGCGTAAAGCTTTTCGATGAGCGCCGGATCGACCAGCGAATTCATCTTCGCCCAGACTGAACCGGGCCGGCCGGCGCGGACATGCTCGATCTCCGCATCGACCAGTTCGCACAGCCGGTTGCGCAGGTCGCGCGGCGACATGACCAGCTTTTCCAGCGTCTGCGGTTCGACATAGCCGGTGATATAGTTGAACAGCGCGGCGGCATCGCGACCATAGGCCGGATCGGCGGTGAAGAAGCTGAGGTCGGTATAGATGCGCGCGGTGATCGGGTGGTAATTGCCGGTGCCGAAATGGCAGTAGGTGCGAAACTGCTCCCCTTCGCGGCGGACCACCATCGACACTTTGGCGTGGGTCTTCCAGTCGATGAAGCCATAGACGACCTGCACGCCCGCGCGCTCCAGCGCGTCCGCCCACATCAGATTCTGTTCCTCGTCGAACCGCGCCTTCAATTCGACCACGGCCGTGACCGACTTGCCCGCCTCGGCCGCGTCGATCAGCGCGCGGATGATCGCCGACTGCTTGCCCGCGCGATAGAGCGTCTGCTTGATCGCCACCACATCGGGATCGGACGCCGCCTGCTTGAGGAAGGATATGACGACGTCGAACGCCTCATAGGGATGATGGACGACGATGTCCTTGGCGCGGATCGCGGCGAAACAGTCGCCGCCATATTCGCGGATGCGCTCGGGGAAGCGCGGCGCATAAGGCTCGAACTTCAGGTCGGGCCGATCTTCGTCGACGATGCCGCTAAGGTCGCCGATGCCGACGAAGCCCGCCACTTCGGCGATGATCGAATCATGGCCCTGGAGCATGTCCTGCAACATCTCCTCGACCGATTCGGGGATGCGCGCCTCTATCTCCATGCGGATGACCCGGCCACGCCGGCGGCGCTTGATGGCGCTGCGGAAATAGCGGACCAGATCCTCCGCCTCTTCCTCAATCTCTATGTCGCTGTCGCGGATGATGCGGAACACGCCGCTGTTGCGCACACGGTAGCCGGGGAACAGTTCGTCGGAAAAGCGGCGGACCACCGCCTCCAGCGCCATATAGCGCGCCGGATCGCCGGGCAGCCGGACGAATCGCGCCAGCGAGGCGGGGATCATCACCAGCTCGCGAATCGGCTGCCGGTCCGACAAGCGTTCCAGATCGAAGATGATCGACAGCCCCTGATTGGGGATGAAGGGGAAGGGATGCGCCGGATCGAGCGCCTGCGGCGTCAGGATCGGGAAAATCTGCGTGAGGAAATGCGTGCGCAGCCACTCGCTGCACCCCTCGTCCAGCTGGGTCGACGGGCCGATCACCTCTATCCCCACCTGCGACAGTTCGGCGTGCAACAGCCCCCAGACCGTCTGCTGCGCCTGCATCAGCTGCGCCGTCCGCTCTACGATAGCGCCCAGCTGCTGCACGGGAGTCAGCCCGTCGGCCGACCGCAGGTCGACATTCTGAAGCTGCTGCCCCTTCAGCCCCGCCACCCGGACGGAGAAAAACTCGTCCAGATTGGCGCCCGAAATGGAGAGGAAGCGCAGCCGTTCCAGCATCGGATGGGCGCGGTTCATCGCCTCTTCCAACACCCGCTGGTTGAACGCCAGCCAGCTCAACTCTCGATTGAAATACCGGTCGCCGGGGCCGGTCAGGATCGCTGCTGTGTCGGCTTCGGCCACATGTCTCTCTACGGTCAGTGGGAAGGGTCGGGCGGAACTATAGGAAGAATCCCCGCGATTTGCAGGGCCTCTTTCGCCATAGCGACCGAAATCTTACGTCCAGATGACAATGCGGCGCGATCCAGCAGCCGCGCAACGGCGTCGATCGTCACATAAGTGCGGTCGATCCGGCGCAGCAGCCAGTCGGGCAGATCGGCGGCGAAACTGGCGCCCGACGCCGCCAGCATCCGCTCGATCAGCGCGCGGGCGAGCGGTTCGTCCGGCTCCTCGATCACGACATGCGGCGCGGCGGCGAGGCGGGATCGCAGGTCGGGCAGCGTCACCGGCCAGCGGCCCGGCGGGTTGCCGCCGATCAGCAACAGCGGCTGGCGATGCAGCTGCGCATCGTTCCAGGCATGGAACAGGCGATGATCGTCCGCCCCTTCCGCCTCGTCGATGACATTGCCGCCGGTCAATATTTCGAAACGCCGGCCCAGCGTCGAGCGGCCCGACAGCGGCGGCCCGGTCAGCACGCTCACCGACAACGGCCATTCGCGCCAGCGTTCCAGATGCGCCACGGCCAGGCTGTTGGCGTCGCTCAGCAGAAATTCGCCGGCGCCGCCCTGGCCCTGCCATTCGAGGGGCAGGTTGATCTGGCTCATTGCGTCGGCGCGGCGGCCTGACGGCGCGAGATGCGCAGGGTGTTGCCCGCCTGCGCGACGGTATAGCCGCGCTGTTGCAGCGCCGTGCGCAACGCGTCGGCGGTGCCTTCGAAACTCACCTGCATCACCGACGTGCCGCCCAGCGCCAGGCTGCTGGTCGCGGCCGATCGAACGCCGGGGATCGACCGCAGCGCCGATTCGCCCGCGCTGACCGATGCCGCGTCCGGCGTCTCGAACTGGACGGAGAAGCTGGCGACGCCGATCGCCGAGCGGGCGGGGTCGATCACTTCCAGCGGCAGCTCGCTGACATTTTCGACCGCCAGCGTCGCGGGATCGACCGGCTCCTCGATGATGAGCGAGGGGTCGGGCCGCAGCCGCCGGTCGTTGAGCGCCTCGACATAGAGCCCGTCGAGCCGCCGCGCGGCTTCGTCCAGCATCTGCGGGATGGCGCTGTCGCTGGAGGCACGCAGCGCGAAGCTGCCGATCAGCGCATTGTCCGGGCCGTAGCGCGCGGTGAAGCGGCCGGTGACGGGGCCGCCGGGATAGCGGCGCTCCAGCCGGGCGATGGGGATAACCACGTCGGCCGCGCCATATTGGTCGAGCAGCACGCGCCACCACAGGCGGCCGCGCCGTCCGGTTTGGCCGGCATTGAGCAGGATCGGATCGGCGATGGAGCCGGCGACGCGCACATAATCGATCGCGCTCTCGCCGGTGCGGAACCGCGCCCAGGCCTTCTGCCATTCATTGGTGCGCTCATAGGACACGGCCGAGCCGCCGTCCCACAGCACCGGGATCACCAGCAAAGGCGGCGAGCGGCGGATATTGCCCGATACGCCCAGCAGCTGCCCGGTGCGCGCCCGGTCGAACAGCACGCCCAGCGTCGCGACATAGCGGGTCGGGCCGGACTGTTCATATTGGATCTCGATGCCGGAAATCATCGCTTCCAGCTGCGAATCGGACAGGACCGGCACGCCCGCCCCGCCGCCATGGGTGCGCGCCCACAGCATTTTCCAGGCCTGGCGCTGCGCCAGGCGCCAGCCGGCATGGCGGGCGGCGTCGGCATCCTTGGCGGCGACATCCACCTTGACGTCGCGCACTTCGAAATCGCCGCCGCTGGCGATGGGCGGCACGCCCCGCTCCCCCTCCATCTGCGCGAACAGCGCGGCCGCCAGCAGACCCAGCAGGATCGCGCCGGCAATTTGCAGCGGACGCGAAAGGATGCTGAGGCGAAGCGCCGGCGCGGACAGGAGGCGGGACAGGGAAGAGCTTGCGATCACGCGCGCCCTTTTGGCGGGATTTGCCCAATCTGCCAAGCGCCAACCCTTTTGCCGTTCCGTTTTCCTGAGCATTGGGCTAGGCGCTGGCGGCATGAGCGACAACGAATCCTACAGCTACGCCAAGGCTGGCGTGGACATCGCGGCGGGCAATGCCCTGGTTCGGGCCATCGCCCCGCTGGCCAAGGCGACGCGCCGGCCCGGCGCCGATGCCGAGCTTGGCGGCTTTGGCGGCTTTTTCGATCTCAAGGCCGCGGGCTATGACGACCCGCTGCTGGTCGCCGCCAATGATGGCGTGGGCACCAAGCTGAAACTGGCGATCGACCATGGCCGGCATGACGGCGTGGGCATCGACCTTGTCGCCATGTGCGTTAACGACCTCATCGTGCAGGGCGCCGAGCCGCTCTTCTTCCTCGACTATTATGCCACCGGCCGGCTGGAAAGCGGCGTTGCGGAGCGGGTGATCGCGGGCATTGCCGACGGGTGCCGCCAGGCCGGTTGCGCGCTGATCGGTGGCGAAACCGCTGAAATGCCGGGCATGTATGCCGATGGCGACTATGACCTTGCGGGCTTCTGCGTCGGCGCGGTGGAGCGGAGCAAGGCGCTGACCGGCAACCGGGTGAAGGCCGGCGACGTGCTGCTCGGCCTCGCCTCCTCGGGTGTGCATTCCAACGGTTATTCGCTGATCCGCCGCCTCGCCGCCGACAAGGGGTGGAAGCTCGATCGTCCGGCGCTGTTCGACAATGAGCAGCTGCTGATCGACATATTGATGACGCCCACGCGCATCTATGTGAAGTCGCTGCTGCCGCTGGTGCGCGCCGGCATGATCAACGCCCTCGCCCATATCACCGGCGGCGGGCTGCTGGAAAATATTCCGCGCGTGATGCCCGACGGCTGCCATGCGACGGTCGACGCCGACAGCTGGGAACAGCCGCGCCTGATGGCCTTCCTCCAGGCGCAGGGCAATATCGAGCCGGGCGAAATGGCGCGCACCTTCAACTGCGGTATCGGCATGGTGCTGGCGGTGGATGCGGACCAGGTCGCCGCCGTGACCAAGGCGCTGGAAGATGCGGGCGAAACGCTGTTCCGCATCGGCACCGTCGATGCCGGCGAGAAGGGCTGCACCGTCCGGGGCAGCGCCGAAAGCTGGAGCGCCAAGGCGGACTGGCACGCGACCCATCTGGGCTGAAGCCCGCACCGGCCGGGCGGACCCTGTCGAGGCCCGGCTCTTTTTCGCAGTCATGCGCCCCTGCGGCAGGCCCGGGGCGAACGGGATTGGATGATGGCTAAAGCCAAGGTCGCTGTTCTGATATCCGGTCGCGGCTCCAACATGGCGGCATTGCTCTATGCCGCCAAGCAAGCCGACTGCCCGTTCGAGATCGTGCTGGTCGCGGCCAATGACCCGGACGCGCCGGGCCTGACCCTTGCCGCAGCAGAAGGCGTCGCGACCTTCGGCCAGAGCCACAAGGGCATGAAGCGCGCCGAGTTCGACCGCATCATCGACGCGCAGCTGCGCGCCGCCGGCGCCGATTATGTCGCGCTGGCCGGCTATATGCGACTGCTCTCGCCCGAATTCGTCGCCGGCTGGGCCAACCGGATGCTCAACATCCATCCCAGCCTGCTGCCCAAATATAAGGGGCTGGACACGCATCAGCGCGCGCTCGACGCCGGGGATGCGTGGGCGGGCTGCTCGGTTCATATCGTCACCGCCGAACTGGACGACGGGCCGGTGCTGGGCCAGACGCCGGTGGCGGTGCTGCCCGGCGACACCGCCGACAGCCTCGCCGCGCGCATCCTGATCGCCGAGCATCAGCTTTACGCCCGCACCCTCGCCGACTTCGTGACGCGCGAGCGCCAGCCCGACTGGCTGCTCAACCGGCTGCGCGAGCTGGCGCTGGCGCTGCCGCAGGCCGATGAGGTGACATCGCACGGCATGCCCTGCTTCGGCATCGTCAAGGGCAAGAAATTCGCCTATTTCACCCGCGACCATCATGGCGACGGCATCATCGCCCTGCTCGTCAAGACCAGCGCGCCCGACGAACAGGCAACGCTGATAGAGGCTGATCCCGCCCGCTATTATCGCCCCGCCTATTTCGGGCAGGACTGGGTCGGCATCCGGCTGGACCTGGGCGACACCGACTGGGACCATATCGCCGACCGGCTGCGGCAAAGCTGGCTTCAGATCGCGCCGGCCAAGCTGCGCGGGCTGATCGAGGTGGCGGCGCAGTTCTGAACATCAGCGGGCCTCCGTCCGCGCCATCCGCTCTTCCCTTTGCGGTCCACTCCTCCCACAATAGGCAGCCATGACCGATATCGCTTCGCCCCAAGCCGCCATCGAAATCCGCAACCTCGTCAAAGTCTATGACGGGGGCAAGCGCGCGCTCGACGGCATCGACCTCACCATACCGCGCGGCATGATCTACGGCCTGCTCGGTCCCAATGGCGCGGGCAAGTCGACGACCATCAACATTCTGGCCGGGCTGGTGAACAAGACCGGCGGCAGCGCGAGCATCTGGGGGTTCGATATCGACCAGAATCCGCGCAACGCGAAAAACTCCATCGGCATCGTGCCGCAGGAAATCGTCTTCGACCCCTTTTTCACGCCGTTCGAGACGCTGGAGAATCAGGCCGGCTATTATGGCGTGCCCAAGGACCGGCGCCGGTCGATGGAATTGCTGCGCGCGGTGCATCTGGAGGACAAGGCCGACGCCTATGCCCGCACCCTGTCGGGCGGCATGAAGCGGCGGCTGCTGGTGGCCAAGGCGATGGTCCATTCGCCGCCGATCCTGGTGCTGGACGAGCCGACCGCCGGCGTCGATGTGCAGCTGCGCCAGCAACTTTGGGATTATGTGCGCGAATTGAACGCGATGGGCGTGACCATCGTGCTGACCACCCATTATCTGGAAGAGGCCGAGGAGCTGTGCGACCGCATCGGCATCATCAACCATGGCCGGGTGATCGCCGACAAGCCGACCCGCGAGCTGATCGCCATGGCGCAGGAGAAGGTCGTGCAGGTGACGGTCGACCGCGACATCGACACGCCGCCCAGCGACCCCAGTTTCGAGAAGGTGGAGCTGGCCGGCGAGCGCACGCTCACCATCACCTATATGAAGGACCGCGCCAATGCCGGCCAGGTGCTGAGCGCCGTGCAGGCGAGCGGCCTCGCCATCGTCGACGTGGTGACGCGCGACCCGGATCTGGAAGATGTGTTCCTGAACCTGACGGCGGCGGCTTGAGGAGATAGAGCGCCGCCACTCCCCCTCCCGCCTGCGGGAGGGGGTTGGGGGTGGGCCAGAAGGAGGGGGCGGACATATGGGGGGCTTCGGCAAACGCGACACCGCGCGCGCGAAGGCGCTGCGGAACGCCGCACCGCCGGCTGAACGCCTGCTCTGGCAGTGCCTGAGGAACCGGAAGCTGGGGCATAAATTCAGCCGCCAGATGCCCGTCGGCCCCTATTTCGCCGATTTCCTTTGCCGCGAGTTGAAATTCATCATCGAAATTGACGGCATAAGCCACGACCATCGCATGGCCTATGATGCGCGGCGCGATGCTTATTGTCGTGCGCTCGGCTTCCAAATCTTGCGTATCTCCCATGACGATGTGATGACGAACCTTGAAGGCGTCCTGTCCTATATTCAGGCGACGCTTGCCCAGGCCCACCCCCAGCCCCTTCCGCCTGCGGGAGAGGAGCAGAACAGCAAGAGCGCAGATGCCCACCACCATCCATGACGTCGTCATCATCGGCTCCGGCGCGGCGGGGCTTACCGCGGCCATCAACCTGGCGCAGGACCGCAAGGTCGTGGTGCTGGCCAAGGGGGCACTCGACGGCGGCTCGACCAACTGGGCGCAGGGCGGCATCGCCGCGGTGCTAGACGCGGGCGACAGTTTCGAGGCGCATGTCCATGACACGATGGTCGCCGGCGCGGGCCTCAACAATCGCGAGACGGTGGAGTTCGTCGTGTCCGAAGCGCCCGCCGCGATCGACCGGCTGGCGCAGCTGGGCGTGCCCTTCAACGGCGGGGAGAAGTTCGGCGAACGCTGGCACCTGACGCGGGAGGGCGGGCACAGCCACCGCCGCATCGTCCATGTCGACGACGCCACGGGTCAGGCGGTGCAGGTCGCGCTGCTCAAGGCGGCGCGGGCCAATCCCAATATCACGCTGATCGAGGATATGGTCGCCATCGACCTTATCACCAGCCGCCATGGCGAACGCTATTCGGGCGACGGCCATGTCTGGGGCGTCTATGCCTATAACAAGGCCAGCAACCGGGTTGATGCGCTGCTCGGCCGAGCGACCATCCTGTGTACCGGCGGCGCTGGGCGGACCTATTTATTCTCGACGGCGCCGCGCGGTGCCACCGGCGATGGCATCGCCATGGCCTGGCGCGCGGGCTGCCGCGTCTCCAATATGGAGATGAACCAGTTTCACCCCACCTGCCTCTATAATCTGGAGGTCAAGAATTTCCTGATCACCGAGGCGGTCCGGGGCGAAGGCGGGCATCTCAAGCTGCCGCCCGGCGTGCCCGGCGGCGGCGAGCGCTTCATGCCCCGCTTCGACCCGCGCGGCGAACTCGCTCCGCGTGACGTGGTGGCGCGGGCGATCGACCATGAAATCAAGCGGTTGGGGCTGGACTATGTCCATCTCGACATCAGCCATATGCCCGCCGATTTCGTGAAGCAGCATTTCCCCACCATCCACGCCCGGCTGCTCGACCTGGACATCGACATCACGCGGGAGCCGATCCCGGTGGTGCCGGCGCAACATTATACCTGCGGCGGGGTCATCATCGATCTGGACGGGCGCACCGACCTGCCGGGCCTCTATGCCGCCGGCGAGGTCACGGAAAGCGGCCTGCACGGCGCCAACCGGCTCGCCTCCAATTCGCTGCTCGAATGTTTCGTCTTCGGCGAGGCGGCGGCGCGGCATATCCGCGCCCATTGGGATGCGCTGCCCCCGCCCCCGCCGATCCGCCCCTGGGACGAAAGCCGCGTCACCAATTCGGACGAGGAAGTCATCGTCCAGCATAATTGGAAGGAAATCCGCCGCTTCATGTGGGATTATGTGGGCATCGTCCGCACCACCAAGCGGCTGGAGCGCGCCCAGCATCGCATCGATCTCCTCTCGCAGGAAGTCGATGATTATTATGGCAATTTCCGCGTGACGCCCGACCTGATCGAACTGCGCAACCTGCTGGAGGTCGCGCGGCTGGTGGTACGCTCGGCCCTGCATCGCAAGGAAAGCCGGGGGCTGCACTATACGCTCGACTATCCCGAAACGCTGGGCGAGGCGGTGGACACGGTGCTGGCGCCCTGACGCTTCGCGAACACCCTCCTCACCCCTTCAGAAATCGCCCGAGCAGCGCGTGGAAGCGTGCCGGCTGGTCGGCCATTACCATATGGCCGCTGGGACCGAGCGGGGACAAGGTCACGCCCTTCTTCCCGGCATAGGCGGCGCGGAAGCGGCGGCCGATCTCGGCGGCCTGATTGGCGTCGCTGCCGACCGCATAGACCACCTCCAGCGGCACCGCCAGCCGGGGCAGCTGCGGCTCCAGATCGATATTGGCGAGGTCGCGCAGCGCATTGGCGATCACGTCGGGATCGGAGCCTGTCGCGCCCGGCGCCTGCGCGACGATCTGCGCCAGATAGCGCCGCCCCGCCGCCGTGCCGGTGAGATAGCCGCTCAGCTGGTCGGCCAGATAGCCGAGGCCATTCGCCGTGCCGCCCACCATCGCCGCGCCGGCCGGCAGCATGTCCACCACCATGACCCGCCGCGCCAGCCCTTTCAGCCCCAGCATCATCGCCAGCGTGCCGCCCATCGAATGGCCGACGACCGCCGGCCGCGACAGGCCCGCCGCGCGGACATAGCGGGCAATCTCGTCCGCCACCGGCTGCACCACCGCGCCGCTGCGATTATCCTGCGGCGCCAGGCCGGCGAACCCGGCGACCTGCACCAGATGCCAGCGATAGCCCGGCACCGCGCCGATCACGGCGTTCCAGACGCCCGGCCCGCTGGCGAGACCCGGAATCAACAGCACGTCCGGCCCGCTGCCGCGCACCGTTACGCTGATCCGTCGCGAGGAAAAGCCAGCGGCGGCAAGCGCGGGCGCGCGGCCCAGCGCCACACTGCCGAACAGCGCCGCCCCGCCCAGCAACATATGTCGTCTTTCAATCACTTGCTGATCCATCTGCCCATATTGCCCCAGCCTCGCTGAACCGCGACTGAGCGCCCGCGTCGCACCGTTAACCTTCCTTACATCGTGAATGTGGAATCATTCACCGCATGCATCTTGCCAGTCGGGGCCATGCATCGCCCCTAGTGCCCAGGATCTGAAGTTTCTCACACCCTTAAACAGGCATGGAACGAACTTTGGATATATCAGGGTCACTAACAGCTGTTGGATCCCGATGTGGTTGATGCGTTTGACGTCGGCTTTGAGCCTCGCCGCTGATGGGAAGCTGATGTCATGTCACCACATTAGAGGAGGTTCGGGATTTCGGGGTTTCTGATGAGTGCGATCAAGGGCAAACATAGGTCGGTACGCCTGCTTATATTGATGGCGGCGCTGTCCGCCTGCGTCAGCGCGCCGCAGCCGCCGGGCGCGCAGGCCGCGCCGCAGCGGGCGCGACCGGTGCAGCCCACCACCAATACATGGCCGATCAAGCCGGTGGCGAACCCGCCCCGCCCCTTCAAGGATATCGACCAGCGCGAAACCCCCTCGCCCGCCCTGGTCAGCGTCATCAACAATCTGGGCCAGAGCTTCCGGGGCAAGGTCGGCATCGCGGTGCGGCGCGTCGGCGCCGACTGGACCGTCGCCTGGAACGGCGATTCGCTCTTCCCGCAACAGAGCGTGTCGAAACTCTGGGTCGCCATGACCTTCCTCGACATGGTCGATCGCGGCAAGCTGCGCCTGGGCGACACCACGACCATTACGCGGCAGGATCTCACCCTTTTCCACCAGCCCAGCGCCGCCAATGTCGGCAGCAGCGGCTGGACCACCAGCTATTCCGACCTGATGCAGCGCGCCATGACGCAAAGCGACAATACCGCCAACGACACGCTGTTGCGCGCGGTCGGCGGGCCGGTGACGGTGCGCAGCTATCTGGCGCGCCGGCTGATCAAGAATATCCGCTTCGGCCCCGGCGAGCGGCTGCTTCAATCGACCACGGCCGGGCTGGACTGGCGGCAGGATTATGCGCTCGGCCGCAATTTCTACGCCGCCCGCGCCCGCCTGCCCAAATCGGTGCGGGAAAAGGCGCTGGACCGCTATCTGGCCAATCCGCCAGACGGCGCCGCCCCGTCCGCAATCGTCGAGGCGCTGGCCAAGCTCAAGGAAGGGGGCATGCTCTCGCCCAACTCCTCGCAGCTGCTGATGGGGCTGATGAAGCAGGCACGCACCGGTCCGCAACGGATCAAGGGCGGCGTGCCGGCCGGCTGGACCTATATGCACAAAACCGGCACCGGGCAGGATCTGCCGCCGCGCTCCACCGGCTATAACGATGTCGGCATCATGACCGCGCCGGACGGCACCAGCTATGCCGTCGCCGTGCTGATCGGCAGCACCACCGTTTCGATCCCCGAACGCTGGCAGCTGATGCAGGCGGTGGCCAAGGCGATCGCCGCGAACCACGAGAAGCGCTGAAGCAGAGACGGGCGGCACTGGAGGCGGGGGCGATAAGCGGCTATCCCCCTCCCCATGCCCCAGAATCATCTCTATCTCGTCGACGGCAGCGGCTATATTTTCCGCGCCTATCACCAGCTTCCGCCGCTGACCAACCGCCATGGCCAGCCGGTCGGCGCGGTCTATGGCTATACGACCATGCTGTGGAAGCTGGCCGACGAGCTGGGCAAGACGGAGGGGCCGACCCATCTGGCGGTGGTGCTGGACAAGGGCAGCCACACTTTCCGCAACGACATGTACGACCAGTATAAGGCGCATCGTCCCCCCGCGCCGGAGGATCTGGTGCCGCAATTCCCGATGATCCGGGACGCGACCCGCGCCTTCTCCCTTCCCTGTATCGAGGAAGCCGGGTTCGAGGCGGACGACATCATCGCCAGCTATACCAAGGCGGCGGTGGCGCAGGGCTGGCACGTCACCATCGTCAGTTCCGACAAGGATCTGATGCAGCTGATCCAGCCCGGCGTCGACATGTACGACACGATGAAGAATGAACGGCGGAGCGCCGACTATGTGATGGGCAAGTTCGGCGTCCAGCCTGAACAGCTTGGCGATGTGCTGGCGCTGATGGGCGACAGCGTCGACAATGTGCCGGGCGTGCCGGGCATCGGTCCCAAGACGGCGGCGAAGCTCATCACCGAATATGGCTCGCTGGAGGCGGCGCTGGACGCCGCGCCGTCGATGAAAAAGTCGAAGATGCAGGAAAATCTGATCGCCCATGCCGACATGGCGCGCCTGTCGCGCAAGCTGGTGGCGCTGCACGACACGATGGACCTGCCCCAGCCGCTCGACGAACTGACGCTCAAGGGCATTCCGCCCGAACCGCTTCAGGATTTCCTGTCGCATCACGGCTTCAAGACCCTGCTCAACCGGCTGGGCGCGCCGGCCGCCGCGGTTGCGGTGGCGACCGCTGCCGCCGCCGTCTCCGAAGGCACCCCGCCCGCGGCGCCGGTGCTGGAGGAGGCACCGCCGATCGACCGCAGCCTTTATGAAACCGTCACGACGCTGGACGCGCTCGACCGCTGGATCGCCGACGGCCGTGCCGAGGGCGTGGTCGCCATCGACACCGAAACCGACAAGCTGGATTGCGTGTCCTGCGCGCTGGTGGGGATCAGCCTGGCGGTCGGCCCCAATCGCGCCTGCTATATTCCGGTCGGCCATGGCGGCAAGGATATGTTCGCCGAACGGCCGGTTCAGCTGGACAAGGCCGAGGTGCTGGCGCGGCTCAAGCCGCTGCTGGAGGATGACAGCATCCTCAAGGTCGGGCAGAATCTCAAATATGACATGACCGTGCTGCACCGGCACGGCATCGCCATCGCCCCGTTCGACGACACCATCGTCATGAGCTTCGATCTGGACGCGGGCCAGTCGCTCGCCGGCCATGGCATGGATGAAGCGGCCAAGACGCATCTGAACCATGTCTGCATCAGCTTCAAGGAGGTGGTCGGCACCGGCAAGAGCCAGATCAGCTTTGCTGAAGTGCCGCTCAACCGGGCGACCGAATATGCGGCCGAGGATGCCGATGTGACGCTGCGCCTGTGGCGCCTGTTCAAGAACCGCATCGCCAATGAAGGCGCCAGCCGCGTCTATGAGCTGGTCGATCGGCCGCTGGTGCCGGTGATCGCCGCCATGGAGCATCGCGGCATCAAGGTGGACCGGGAGGCGCTGTCCCGCCTGTCGGCCGAATTCACCGCCGGCATCGCCGGGCTGGAGACGGAGATATTCGACCTGGCCGGCCAGTCCTTCGCCATCGGCTCGACCCAGCAGCTGGGCGCGATCCTGTTCGACAAAATGGGCTATAAGGGCGGCAAGAAAGGCAAGTCGGGCGCCTATTCGACCGATGTCACCATATTGGAACAGCTTAAGGCGCAGGGCGCGCCGATCGCCGCCAAGATCCTCGACTGGCGGCAGCTGACCAAGCTCCGCTCCACCTATACCGACGCCTTGCAGGGGCAGATCAACGGCGACAGCGGCCGCGTTCATACCAGCTACTCGCTCTCGGGCGCGCAGACCGGACGGCTTTCCTCCACCGATCCCAATCTTCAGAATATCCCGATCCGCACCGAAGTCGGCCGGCAGATCCGCCATGCTTTCGTCGCCGAGCCGGGCAATGTCATTCTGGCGGCGGACTATAGCCAGATCGAGCTGCGGCTGGCCGCGCATATGGCCGATGTGCCGGCGCTGCGCGATGCCTTCGCCGCGGGCGAGGATATTCACGCCGCCACCGCCGAGCAGCTATTCGGCGAGGTCAATCGCGACACCCGCAGCCGCGCCAAGACGATCAACTTCGCCATCCTCTACGGCATTTCCCGCTGGGGTCTGGCGGGCCGGCTGGAGATCAGCGCCGACGAGGCGCAGGACATGATCTCCCGCTATTATGAGCGTTTCCCCGGTATCAGCCTCTACATCACCGAGACATTGGAGAAGGCGCGGGCGCGCGGCTATACCGAGACATTGTTCGGCCGCAAGACCTGGTTCCCGCGCATCAAGGCGCCGGTCCAGCATGAGCGGCAGGGCGCCGAACGCGCCGCCATCAACGCTCCGATTCAGGGCACCAGCGCCGATATCATCAAGCGGGCGATGGTCCGCATGGGTCCGGCGCTGGAGGCGGAGGGGCTGACGGGCGTCCGCATGCTGCTGCAGGTGCATGACGAACTGGTGTTCGAACTGCCCGAAGCCGATGTCGAGGCCGCCAGCGCGGTGATCCGCCGGGTCATGGAAACGGCGGCCGAACCGATGGTCAAATTGTCGGTGCCGCTGGGCGTCGAAATCGGCACCGGCCCCAGCTGGGGCGCGGCGCACTGAGGGTGATGGCGAGGCCGGTTGTCTTTCCGCGGTTGGCAAGGAGACGCCTGAGATCCCGGCTTCCGCCGGGATGACGGCAGAGAAATGCGTCATCCCAGCGAAAGCTGGGATCGCTCTCCCCAAATTCTGCCGCTGCCCAAAAGCAAAAAGGCCGGCCCCTGCGGACCGGCCTTTTCGTCAATCGAACAGCTCTTCCAGGAAGCTCTTCTTCCGCTTCTTGGGCGGATAATGCGCCCGGTCGGGGCGATAGCCGGGCTGGGCCATCGGTGCTGGGGCCGGGGCAGCATGGCCGACCGATCGCTCGATAATCTTGTCCAGCTCGCCCCGGTCCAGCCAGACGCCCCGGCATTGCGGGCAATAGTCGATCTCGACCCCCTGCCGGTCCGTCATGGCGAGGCCGACATGACAGACCGGGCAGAGCATGGCCGATACGGTTGCGGCGTCACGCATCCGCTTATTCCCGCTCGCCGGTGAGGCTGAGCAGCATCTGGAAGAGATTGACGAAGTTCAGGTAAAGCGACAGCGCACCCATGACCTGCATCTTCTCCGCCATTTCATGGCCGGCATAATAGAAATATTCCGACTTGATGCGCTGCACGTCCCAGGCGGTGAGGCCGGTGAAGATCACCACGCCCAGGATCGAAATCACCATCGCCATCGCCGACGAACCGATGAAGAGATTGATGACGCTCGCCACCAATATGCCGATCAAACCCATGATGAGGAAGCTGCCGACCTTCGTCAGGTCGCGCTGCGTGGTATAGCCCCAGAGCGCCATGGCGAGGAACATCACTGCGGCCGAGAAAAAGGCCTGCGCGATGCTGCCGCCGGTGAAGATCAGGAACACGCTCGCCAGCGACACGCCCATGACTGCCGAAAAGGCCCAGAAGGCCATGCGGGCGCCGGCGGTCGTCATCTTCTCGATGCGGAAGCTGAAAAAGAAGACGAAGGCGAGCGGCGCGAAGATCGCCACCCATTTGAGCGGCGTGTTGAAAATGGCGGCGGCGAGCGCCGGGCTGTTGCCGATAAAGGCCGCAACCAGGCCGGTGATGACCAGCCCCAGCCCCATATTGCGGAAAACGCCCAGCATATGCGCGCGCAGCCCGGCGTCGGTCTGCGCCGTCTGGCTCGCGCCATAGCCTGGCATGCGAACGGGATTATTCACGGCGTTGTCACTCCATTCCTACAAAAATGTTGGTTCGAGTGGCCCGGCGCGGTCTTCGCAGGATCGTTAGGGGGCTAATATCCTGCAACCAGCACCGAGCGCACTCGATGCGGTCCGACATCACGCGCGGATCAAGGGGGTGAAGATCCGCGTCGCCAGAGGGGCCCGGCCCGCTCCCGCAATATCGGGTGACAGGCGCCCCTCCGCAAGGGGAGAGGCAGCCAGCAATATAATGTTACAGGATGCCGGGCAGCCGGTGGCAGGGACCATCGCCCGCGCCCTTCCCGGATGGTCCCGTGCCGCCTCCCGGCCTTTTCGCAAAGCCTGCCCGTTGACGCCCGCCCCGCTTCGCGACATGGCTTACCCATGTCCGACGAGCAGCATATCCCGGCGCCGCTGCGCCTGTTCAACAGCCTCACCCGCACGATCGAGCCGTTCGCGCCGATCGACGACAATCATGCGCGGGTCTATAGCTGCGGCCCGACCGTCTATAATTATGCCCATATCGGCAATCTGCGCGCCTATGTCTTTACCGACACGCTGCGCCGCACCTTGCTGTGGAAGGGGCTGGCCGTCACCCACATCATCAACATCACCGATGTCGGCCATCTCACCAGCGACGCCGATGCCGGCGACGACAAGATGGAGGCCGCCGCCCGCGCCAGCGCCAAGAGCATCTGGGACATCGCCGCCCATTATAGCGAGGCGTTCAAGTCCAACATCGCCGACCTCAACATCCTCGCCCCCAGCGAATGGACGGTCGCGACCGACTATGTGCCGCAGATGATCGACTTCGCCAGCCGCATCGCCGACCGTCATTGCTATACGCTCGAAAGCGGCCTCTATTTCGACAGCAGCAGCGTGCCCGATTATGGCGCGCTCGCCGGCGGGCGCGACGATGCCGCGCACGCCCGCATCGATCCCGTGGCGGGCAAGCGCAACCCCAGCGATTTCGCCATCTGGCGCAAGTCGCCGCCGGGCGAGCAGCGGCAGATGGAATGGGACAGCCCCTGGGGCAAGGGCGCGCCGGGCTGGCATCTGGAATGTTCGGTGATGAGCGCGGCGCGGCTGGGCCAGCCCTTCGACATCCACACCGGCGGCATCGACCATCGCGAAATTCACCATCCCAACGAAATCGCCCAGAATCAGGCCTTCCATGGCTGCTGCGGCGAAGGCGATACCAGCCTTGCCGGCTTCACCGGCGCGCGCTGGTGGATGCACAATAATTTCCTGGTCGACCGGCAGGGGAAGATGAGCAAGTCGAAGGGCGGCTTCACCACCCTCTTCTCGCTGATCGACGCGGGCGTGCATCCGCTCGCCTATCGCCTCCTGTGCCTGGGCGCCCATTATCGCAGCGAGCTGGAGTTCAGCGCCGAGGGGCTGGGCGCCGCGCTCACCCGGCTCAAGCGGCTGGTCATGGGGATCGAGGGGCTGAAGGCCCGCGCCGAAGGGCTGACCTGGCAGTCGCCGCGGCTGGAATATCTGCGCGCCAATCTCCACCCCAAGCTCGCTCCGCTGCTCGAACAGTTTGATGCCGCGATCAGCGAGGATCTGATGACCCCACGCGCCCTGCCCCTGCTGGAGGAAGCGGTCGGCATGAAGAAGGTGCCGGTGGACGAAAAGCTCTGCCTCATCGCCGCCTTCGATCAGGCGCTGGGCCTCAACCTGATGACGCTCAGCCGCACCGACCTGCGCCTGCGCCCCAAGGCCGCACAAATCGAGGAGGCGGAGATCGAGGACGCGCTGGAACGCCGCAAGGCCGCCCGCGCCGACAAGGATTTCGCCCTGTCCGACGACATCCGCGACAGCCTGATCGCACGCGGCGTAGAGGTCATGGACGGCGACCCGCTCGGCTGGGACTGGCGCCCGGCGCTGGGGTGACAGGAGCGGCGCGGCGGGGGCGCGGGTGCGCGAGGGCTCGAACGAGGTGAGGACGCGCGGGGCGAAATTGGCCCCGCTCCCCTCTACCGTTCGCTTCGAGCTTGTCGAGAAGCCTTTGCGAAGCGACGCCCTCACCCCTCGGGGCAGGTTCTCATGGAAGAGGGTTGGTCGGCATAGCCGGGGCGCGGACGCACGTCAGCGCGCTACACCGGTTCTCGACAGGCTCGAACCGAACGGAGAAAGGTGCCAGTCCGCGGCCTTCAGCCAACGTCGCTCCTCGAACCGAACGGAAATAGGCGCCAGTCCGCAACCTTGAGCCACGTTGCTCCACAGCGTAGCCAAATTAGAACCGCCTCCCCCCACCGTTCGCTTCGAGCTTGTCGAGAAGCCTTCGCGAAGCGACGCCCTCACCCCTCGGGGCAAGCTCTCATGGAAGAGGTCGATCGGAATAGCTGGGGCGCGGACGCACGTCGGTGCGCTGCATCCGGTTCTCGACAAGCTCGAACCGAACGGAGATGGGCGCTTTGAGGAGCCCGGTCGAACCGGACCCCGCTCTCCCTCCGTTCGCCCCGAGCCTGTCGAGGGGCTGTCCTTTTGAAACGGAAGGCGAGGTAAACGGACGGACCAGCCTCCGACAAACTCAGCCCAAACGGCGCGCCGTCAAGCCGCGGCGCCGAACCGTTCGCCCCGCACGCCCTCAGCCCGCCTCCAGCGCCGCGCTGGCTGCCATCCAGGCTTCTTCGGCGGCTTCCAGCTTTTGCTCGACATCGGCGCGCTTCACCATCAGCTGGCTCATCGTCATCTTCGCCTCGGCGCCGGTCGCGGCCTTGGGGTCGAACAGCGCCTTGTCGATGCGGCTGCGTTCGGCGGTCAGCGCCGCCATCTCCTTTTCCGCCTTCGACACGGCGTTCTTCGCCGCCTTCTGCCGCTCGCGCCATTCGGCGGCGTTGCGCTTTTCCGCCTTGCGATCGGCCTTGGGCGCGGTTCCGCCGCCATTGCCGCCGCTCCCCTGCCCGTCGGCCTTGCGCAGGATGATGTCGGTATAATCATCGAGGCTGCCGTCAAAGGGCTGGGCCGTGCCATTGTCGACCAGCACCAGCCGGTCGGCGACCAGTTCGATCATGTGCCGGTCATGGCTGACGATCACCACGGCGCCCTCATAGGCGTTGAGCGCCTGCACCAGCGCCTCGCGGCTGTCGACGTCAAGATGGTTGGTCGGTTCGTCGAGGATCAGCAGGTGCGGCGCGTCGCGGGTGATGAGCGCCAGCGCCAGCCGCGCCCGCTCGCCGCCCGACATGGAGCCGACCTTCTGCGTCGCCCGTTCGCCCGAAAAGCCGAACCGGCCGAGCTGCGCCCGCACCGCGGCGGGCGTCGATCCCTTCATCACCCGGCTCATATGTTCGAGCGGGGTGTCGCCGACGTCCAGTTCCTCGACCTGATATTGGGTGAAATAGCCCACCTGCATCTTGCCCGAACTGTTCATCGCCCCTTCCATCGGGGCCAGCTGCGCGGCGATCAGGCGGGCGAGCGTGGTCTTGCCATTGCCGTTGCGGCCGAGCAGCGCCAGCCGGTCGTCCGGGTCGATGCGCAGGTTGACGCGGCGCAGCACCGGCGTCTCGCCATAGCCGACCGCCGCCATATCCATGGTGATGAGCGGCGGCCGCAGCGGCTGGGGATTGGGAAAGCCGAAGGACAGGGTCGGATCCTCGATCGCCGCCGCAATGGGCTGCATCCGCGCCAGCGCCTTGGCGCGCGACTGCGCCTGTTTGGCGGTGGACGCGCGGGCGCTGTTGCGGGCGATATAATCCTGCAGCTTCTCGCGCTCCGCCTGCTGCTTGGCGCGCGCGGCCTCCTGCTGCGCCAGCCGCTCGGCCCGCTGCCGCTCGAACGCGTCATAACCGCCGGGATAGAGGGTGATCTTGCCCCCCTCCAGATGCAGGATATGGTCCACCACATTGTTGAGCAGGTCGCGTTCATGGCTGATGACGACCACGGTGCCGCGATAGGCTTTCAGGAAATTTTCCAGCCATAGCGTGGCTTCGAGATCGAGATGGTTGGACGGCTCGTCGAGCAGCAGCAGTTCCGGCTCGGAAAAGAGCAGCGCGGCGAGCGCCACGCGCATCTTCCAGCCACCCGAATAGCTGTCGAGCGGCCGCCCCTGCATTTCCTCGTCAAAGCCCAGGCCCACCAGGATGCGCGCCGCCCGCGCCGGCGCGGTATAGGCGTCGATGGCGGTAAGCCGCTCATAGATATGGCCCAGTCGGTCCGGGTCCTGCGTCGTCTCGCTCTCGATCATCAGCGCCGCGCGCTCGGTATCGGCGGCCAGCACCGTGTCGAACGGCGTGGCAACGCCCGACGGCGCCTCCTGCGCGATATAGCCCATCCGCGTGTCGCGCGGCATGTCGCAACTGCCCTCGTCGGGATCGATCTGGCCGATCATCACCTTCATCAGCGTCGACTTGCCCGCGCCGTTGCGCCCGATCAGGCCGACCCGGCTGCGGGGAGGAAGCGACGCGGCCGCGCGATCAAGGATGGTGCGGCCGCCAAGGCGCACGGTGATACCGTTCAGATTGAGCATGGGCGCGCCCCTAGCATGGCTGAAACCACTTGTCAGGCGGGAGCGTGTCGCCGCCGCCAGCCGCTTATCCTGATGCCCCGCACCGAAAATCTTAACCCAAGTAACCGTCTCTTAAGCATGGTGGATTATCGATGAACCCTGCCAACCCATTTTCAGATCGGGAGAATCTGGATCGGGGCGGCCGTTGGGGGAAAATGGGGGAGATGAGGGGTAATGATCGTCATGAGGCTTGAATCGGCTTATCGGCGGTCCTGATCAGCCGATGATCAGGAAAGGCTTTGCAGGATCGAAGCGAAAGGCGGCCATGACAATGGCCTCCATCCGCGCGACTCTGGCGGAACGCGGCTGGACCAGCCGCTGGCAGATTCCATCCATCTATCTGGCGCTGGTGATGAGCATGTGGGCGGTCGACGCTCCCTATCTCGCCGGCCCGCCACTCTGGAAGACGCTGATCGCGCCGGGCGCGCTGACGCTGCTCGCGCTGGCGGGGCTGTTCCATTGGTGGCGGACGGTCGGCCGCATCCCGCTTGAGGCGGATATTCCCCAGACGGCGCTGACGCGCACCGGCCTGCTGGCTTTCAGCCATGCGGCGCTCACCACCTGCTGGTTCTTCCAGCTGTCGCTCAGCGCGCCGCCGCACGACCGCATCAGTCTCGGCTTCTTCCTGGCGACGACGATCATCTCCTGCATCGTCTGCCTCAAGCGCATGTCCTTCTCGGTCGTGGCGGCGATCATGCTCGTCAATGCGCAGCTGATCGCCTTTTTCGCCGCGACGCCGAGCCCGGACCTGTTCAGCATGGCGATGTTCATGATCGCGATGCTCGCCATCCTCGCGATCAACCTCCTGGATTTCACCCGCACCTCCGATGCGCTGGCCGAGGCGCGGCAGAAGCAGAAGGACCAGAACCGGCTGCTGCGGATGATCGACGACATGCCCGTCGCGGTGATGACGGTCGATCCGGTCAGCTTCAAGATCACCTATGTCAACGAGACGTCCAAGACGCTGATCCGCAGCATCGAGCATCTGTTGCGGATCAAGGCCGACGAGCTGCTGGGCGCGTCGGTCGACGTCTTCCACCGCCACCCCGAGCATCAGCAGCGCATCCTCGCCGATGCGGCCAACCTGCCGCACAATGCCCGCATCAACCTGGGCAGCGAAGTGCTGGACCTGAAAGTCTCGGCGATCATGGACGATGACGGCCGCTATCTCGGCCCGATGCTCACCTGGGCCATCGTCACCAGCGAGGTGGAGAAGGAACAGGAGCAGCGGCGGCTGCTGCGCATGATCGACGACATGCCGGTCGCGGTGATGACCGTCGACCCGCACAGTTTCAAGATGGACTATGTCAACGAAACCTCCAAGACGCTGATCCGCAGCATCGAGCATCTGCTGCCGATCAAGGCGGACGAGCTGCTGGGCGCTTCGGTCGACGTGTTCCACCGCCACCCGGAACATCAGCGCGGCATATTGGCCGATGCGGCCAACCTGCCGCACAATGCGCGCATTCGCCTGGGCAATGAGGTGCTGGAGCTGAAGGTGTCGGCGATCACCGCCGACGATGGCCGCTATCTCGGCCCGATGCTGACCTGGGCCATCGTCACCAAGGAAGTGGAGGCGGAAAATCGCATCCGCCAGCTTGCCCATTATGACACGCTGACCGGCCTCGCCAATCGCGTCACCTTCAAAGAACAGCTGGAAGCCAGCCTCGCCCTGCGCGGCGAGGGGCCGGTGCTGCTGTTCATCGACCTGGACGGGTTCAAGATGGTGAATGATACCGAAGGCCATCGCGTCGGCGATGAGCTGCTGGCCTGCGTCGCCGCCCGGCTGCGCGCGCTTTGCGACCGGCCCGGCATCGCCATCGGCCGGCTGGGCGGCGACGAGTTTGCGGTGATGATGCCGTTCGACGCCCTGCCCCGGATCGAAGCCTTCGCCTCGGAAATCATCAGCGGCCTCAGCGCGCCCTATGGCATCGGCGCCCATCGCCAGCTGCATATCGGCGCGTCCATCGGCATCGCCGTGGCGCCGAGGCATGGCGAGACCGGCGACACGCTGCTCGCGCGGGCAGACATCGCCCTCTATGTCGCCAAGGCCGCCGGCAAGGGCACGCACCGCATCTTCTCCGAACAGATGGAGGATCGCATTCACGAGCGGATGCGGCTGCATAGCGACCTGCGCGATTCGCTGGAGGAGGGACAAGGGCTGTTCCTGTTCTACCAGCCCATTGTCGACATCGCGACGCGCCGCACCACCTGCCGTGAGGCGCTGATGCGCTGGTATCATCCCGCCCGCGGCTGGGTCTCGCCGGCCGAGTTCATTCCGGTTGCGGAACAAAGCAGCCTGATCGACCAGCTGGGCGAGTTCCAGCTGGAGACCGCCTGCCGTGAAGCCGCCAGCTGGGAGGATGGCGCGCGGGTGGCGGTCAATGTCTCCGCCGCGCAATTCGGCAAGGGCACCATCGCCCAGATCGTGCTGAGCGCGCTCACCCGCTCAGGCCTGTCGCCCGACCGGCTGGAGATAGAGATTACCGAAACCGCCATGCTGGGCGACGAACGCGGCGTCACCACCGAGTTGCGCCGGATCCGCGGCATGGGCGTGCGGGTGGCGCTGGACGATTTCGGCACCGGCTATTCCTCGCTCACCCATTTGCGTTCCTTCCCCTTCGACAAGATCAAGATCGACGGGTCGTTCGTGAAGGATGCGGTCAAGCGCACCGAATCGGCCGCCGTGGTTCGCGCCATCGCCGATCTGGGCAAGCGGCTGGGCGTCACCACCGTCGCCGAAGGGGTGGAAACCGAAGCGCATCTGACCCGCGTGATCGAGGAGGGCTGCACCGAGGTGCAGGGCTATTATTTCGGCCGCCCCTCCCCCAGCAAGTCCGACATGGCGGCGGTCAACGATCTGGACGAGCGGGCGCACAGCCTGTTCGTCGGCACCCATGGCGCGGCGGCCGGACCCTGAGCCAGCCACAAAGCGCGCCGCCGCTTATCAAATGATAGGCGGATCGCGCCTTGATCGGGCGGAGCGGCATCCCACATCCCTGTCATCGTCAACGAAGGAAAGGAGGTGGTCGAATGTCTCATTGTCCCATGCCAGCTATGGCAGAAGCCAGGAGCCTGACCGCCGCCAAGGACGGGCGGCTCCGCTGAGCGTGCCATTCGCTGGTTAGGCAATGGAAAGGCCGCTCCTTCACCGGGAGCGGCCTTTCGTCTGTTCAGGCTTGCCTTGGCTGCCCTCAGCCGCGCGCGTAGCGATCCTCATAGCGGACGATATCGTCTTCGCTCAGATAAGCGCCGGTCTGCACCTCGATGAAGACGACCGGGATGCGGCCGGGATTTTCCACCCGGTGCCGCGCGCCCGCCGGCACATAGAGCGACTGATTCTCGGTCAGCAGCGTCTCCGTCCCGTCGACCGTCACCCGTGCCGTCCCTTCGACGACGATCCAATGTTCGGACCGGTGAAAATGGCTTTGCAGGCTGAGCGACTGGCCGGGCTGCACGGTGATCCGCTTGACCTGAAACCGCTCGCCGGTCAGCAGCCCCTCGACCCAGCCCCAGGGCCGATGATCCTTGGGAAAACTCTCCGCCTGCGTCGCGCCTTTTTGTTTGAGGGCTTGCACCGCCAACTTGACGTCCTGCGCGCGAGATTTGTCTGCGATCAGGACAGCATCCTGCATGGCAACCGCGATGATGTTCTTCAGGCCGATGCCGACGACCTCCATACCTTCGCTGTCTGACCGTATCAGCGAATCCTCGCAGTCGATCGCCGTTGCGCCGCCGCTTACCGTCACGCCACGCGCATCGGGGCCTGCGTGGCTCCACACCGCATCCCAGCCCCCCAGGTCGGACCAGCTGGAGTCATAGGGCACGACCGAAAGATTGTGCGCCCTCTCCATGATGGCATAGTCGATCGAAATATCCTCAGCCCGGCTCCACGGCTCTTCGGCAAGGCGCAGGAAACCCAAATCGCTCTGTGCCTCCTCGACTGCGGGGCGGACCGTGCGAAGGACCTCGGGCGCATATTGCTCGAAAGCCTCGATCAGATCCTTGGCGGCGAAGAGGAAAATGCCCGCATTCCAGAGATGATCGCCGCTCTCAAGCATCTCGACGGCGCGGACCGCATCGGGTTTCTCCACGAAGCGCGCGAGCTTGATCGGCTCACCCGATCCGTCCGGCTTGCTTACGACTTTCAGATAACCATAGCCGGTTTCCGGCCGCGTCGGCTGAATCCCGAACGTGACCAGGTCGCCCGCATCGGCAGCTTTGAGAGCCGCCTCGACGCCGGCACAGAAAGCCTGTTGGTCGGGGACGACATGGTCGGACGGAGCGACCAGCATGATCGCCTCCGGATTCCTGGCCGCCAGATGCAGGGCGGCCGCAAGAATGGCAGGTGCCGTATTGCGTACGGCAGGTTCGATCATGATGGCTTCGGGATCCACGCCTTCCTGCGCCAACTGTTCGGCCACGATGAAGCGGAAGGCCGCATTGGTGAGGACGACCGGCCGTCCAAAGGCGAACCCGTCGCCCTTGCAGGATGTGCGGCGTACGACAGCTCTGAACAGCGTGTCCCCTTCCAGAAGCGAGACGAACTGCTTGGGGTAGGATTTGCGGGATAGCGGCCATAGGCGTGTACCCGACCCGCCAGCCAGGATTACCGGCGTTACCTGCCGAACGCGCGCTTCGCTCATCTGCGTCATTGCCCCTCTTTGATGGCGGATGGTCTGCCGGCCAAAACTTGGCTGCGGCCTTCTCATATCCAGAAATCAGACAGCCGCCACCCCCAATCGCTGGGCTGAAACCGATATGATGCGACTGGAGGGGCCTCCGCCTCAGACGATCTCCAGCTCCGACGGCCGCAGCGCATAGTCCAGCTGCTCCATGCGGCACTGACCGGGCGCCTTGTCCGGACGCCAGCGGCGCAGCGCGGTGCCGTGGCGGAAACGGCCGGCGGTCACCTGGTCGAACCGCACCTCCACCACCAGTTCGGGCCGCAAGGGGAACCAGGACGTTTCCTTGCCGCCATTCCAGCGGCTTGGGCCGCCGGGCGCCTTGCCGGTGAAGCCGGGCGCTTCCACCAGCGCCTCCAGCCGCCCCGTGAGCAGCCCCCGATCCTCGCCGGCCAGCGCGCTGGTGAAGCCGACATGATGGAGCAGCCCGGCATCGTCATAAAGGCCCAGCAGCAGGGAGGCGACGCGCGGCCCGTCCTTCTCGCGCCGAAAGCCGCCGACGACGCAATCGGCGGTGCGATGCTGCTTCATCTTGTACATGGCCCGCTCGCCGCTCCGATAGGGCTCGTCGGTCCGCTTGGCCATCACCCCGTCGAGCGCGCCGCCGCTGCGCGCCAGCCAGTGCGCCGCCGCCTTTGCATCCTGTGTCGCCGGCGAAAGGAGGAAGGTCGCGCTGTCGTCCCGCTCGACAAAGGTCGCCGCCGCCGCCCGCCGCGCGGGAAGCGGCGCATCGATCAGCCTCTCCTCCCCCATGGCGAGGCAGTCGAACAGCATCAGCCGGGCGGGCGTTTCCTGCGCCAGCCTGCGGATGCGGCTTTCCGCCGGATGCAGCCGCGCCTGCAAGGCTTCGAAGGACAGCCGCTCATCGACGGAGAGGACAAGCTCACCGTCCAGCACGAAACGGGTCTCCCGCGTCGCTGCCAGCGCCGCCACGATTTCGGGGAAGAAGCGGGCGAGCGACTTGCCCGATTTCGACATCAGCGTCACGGCGTCATCCTGCCGCGCGGCGATGGCGCGGAACCCGTCCCATTTCGGCTCATAATGCCAGCCTTCGTCGGTCGGCAGCGCCTCGATCAGCCTGGCTTCCATCGGCGCCGTGCCGGCAAGCGGGTGAGCCTGATCCGTCATCTGTCTGGTCACCTCCTCCTGCCGCGTTGCGCGAGCCGCGCCGCCGCCTCTCGCCCCGGCAGTCGGAAGAACGCCGGACGACCGGCGATGTTGCGCCCCCTTGATCCGCCGCCGCAAAGGCCCGATGGAGCCGCGGACATGCGGCAGGGCGCCGGCTGGCTCTAATATGGTGGACTTGAAACAGGCCGCATTATAGCGGCCAGGCGCGGAGCTCATTTCGAATCCACGCTCGTGGCCCTGATGAACCTGAAATTCGTTGGGCCCTGCCTCACAATGTGACGAATTTCACATTCGCTCCACTAGGAGAATATCGCCTCATGGTCTGCTGCGAATCATTGTCCGGCCATCGCATCCTCTTCGTCATGGCGGTCGGGGCGGAATATGGGCCGCATCTGCAACGGCGCTTTGCTCCGCTGCTGACCGGCGTCGGCCCGGTCGAGGCCGCGCTTGCCATGGGGGTGACGTTGGGCGAGATGGCGCGGGCGGAGGCGCTGCCGGATCTGGTCGTGTCGCTGGGCTCGGCGGGGTCGCGCCTCTGCGGGCTGGGCGAGATATTTCAGGTGGCGAGCGTGTCCTGGCGCGACATGGATGCCTCGCGCCTCGGTTTCCCCAAGGGCGTGACGCCGCTGATCGACCATCCCGTCGACCTGCCGCTGGTGACGCCGCTCGACCTCGCCACCGCGCGCCTGTCCACCGGCGCCAATGTCGTGGGCGGTGAGGATTATGCCGCTATCGACGCCGACATGGTGGACATGGAGAGTTTTGCCGTCGCGCGCGCCTGCGCCCGGTTCAACGTGCCGATGATGGGGCTGCGCGGCATTTCCGACGGGCCGGGCGAGCTGGAGCATCTGGAGGGCTGGACCGCATTGCTCGGCCTGCTGGACGAGCGCCTGGCGGCGGTGGTCGATCTGCTGCCCGATGCCTTGGCGCGGCGACCGCTGCTACGTAGCTGAGGCATGGGATCAGCCTGAAGCCGGCGATCTCACATCCGAACGCTCTGCGACTGGATTCGACCGATTTGACGCCAAAATTGGTCTGTCCAATTTTCGCCAGGGCTAGTCCGGGAAATCTCGTCTTTTCAGCAATTTGGCGAAATCGCATTTCGCCGTTTAGTGTCGCACCCTTGTTGCGTTTCCTATTTTGCCGGCTTTAACCGGTCAGACCAGATCGGCCAGCAGAGCGCCGCCCGCCGGCCAGCGCCGCCAAAGCCTCAGTCGCCTTCAAAAGCGATGATCGCGTCCGTCGCGATGCCGTCCGCCTCCAGCGCGGCGATGCCGCCCAGGTCGGGCAGGTCGATGGCGAACAGCGCCATCAGCACCGTCGCCCCCTGCTCCCGCAGCAATTGCGCGGCGGCCAGCGCGGTGCCGCCCGTCGCGATCAGGTCGTCGACCAGCAGCACCCGCGCCCCGCGCGGCACCTGCCCCTCATGCAGCTCCAGCCGGTCGGTGCCATATTCCAGCACATAGTCGATGCCCACCGTCTTGCCGGGCAGCTTGCCCTTCTTGCGCACCGGCACGAACCCCTTGCCCAACGCCAGCGCCAGCGCCGCGCCTAGGATGAAGCCGCGCGCCTCTATGCCCACGATCAGATCGGGGTCCAGCGGCGCGGCGACGCGCGCCATCCGGTCGACCAGCTCGCGCAAGCCCGGCCCGTCGGCGAGCAATGTGGTGATGTCGCGGAACTGGATGCCCGGCTTGGGGAAGTCGGGGATGGTGCGGACCAGGGCGGTCAGGCTGTCGGTGCTCATGCCGCCTCCATAAGCAAGGGGCGCGGTCCCCACAAGGAACCGCGCCCCTTCTATTCCGTCCGCAAGCCGAGCGGCTTGCCGGCGATGGCTTACAGGCCCTTCTTCTTCTCCGCCCAGATATTCTGATAGGCCATATAGGCAAGGCCCGTGGCGATCAGCAGGAAGATGATGGTGGCAAGCCCGGCCCGGCGGCGATTTTCCAGCTTCGGCTCGGCCGTCCAGCTGAGGAAGGCCGACACGTCCTTCGCCATCTGGTCGACGCTGGCCTTGGTGCCGTCGCCATAGGTGACCTGACCATCGGCGGTCAGCGGCGGCGCCATCGCCAGGTTGAGGTTCGGGAAATAGGGGTTGTAGTGCAGCCCCTCCGGCGTCTTGGCGTCGGGGAAATGCTTGAGCAGTTCCGCCGGCTGCTGCTGATAACCGGTCAGCAGCGAATAGACATAGGCCGACCCGTCATGCCGCGCCTTTGTCATCAGCGACAGATCGGGCGGAATGGCATTGTTGTTCGCCGCCGCCGCCGCGACATTGTTCGCGAAAGGCTTGGGGAAATAATCCGCCGGCACCGGATCGCGCCCGGCGGCTTCGCCGGTGGCGGGATCGACGTCGGGCGTCTTGATCGCCCATTGCTTGGCGATCGCCTTGATCTCGGGCTCATTATAGCCGAGCGCCTCAAGGTCGCGGAAGGCGACGAACTTCAGGCTGTGGCAGGCGGAGCAGACTTCCTTGAACACCTGGAAGCCGCGTTGCAGCTGCGCCCGGTCATAGCGGCCGAGCGGGCCGTCAAAGGAGAAAGAGACCTCTTTGGGATGCTTGTGAAACTCATGCTCCACCGTGGGTTGGGGCGGCTCCGAGACGAAAGCCACCGCACCCATGAGGAAAGAGACCAGCAGCCAGCCCGAGAAGAAGAGGCCGACGAGAAATGCGCCGATGCGAACCATGTTCTATCTTCCCCCTTAACCGGCGTTCGAGGGCTGCGGATCGGCGCCCATGCCGGGCAGCGCATCCTGTTCGCCCTGTATGCTGTGACGCGCAAGCACCGACTCCGTGATCGATCCCGGCAGCGGCAGCGGCTTTTCGAAGCGCGAGATCAGCGGCAGGATGATAAGGAAATGCGCGAAATAATAAGCGGCGGCCACCTGCGAGATCATCACATAGGGCTCTTCCGCCGGCGCACCGCCGCAATAGCCCAGGATCAGCACGTCGATGATGAGGATCCAGAAGAACTTCTTGAAGGTCGGCCGGTAATTGCCCGAGCGCACCGGCGAGGTGTCGAGCCAGGGCAGGAAGAAAAGCAGCAGGATGGAGGCGAACATCGCCAGCACGCCCAGCAGCTTTGCCGGAATGAAGAAGAAGTCGACCGTGAAGGCGCGCAGGATCGCGTAGAAGGGCCAGAAATACCATTCGGGAACGATATGCGCCGGGGTCGAGAGCGGATTGGCCTCGATATAATTGTCCGGGTGCCCCAGATAATTGGGCGCGAAGAAGAGCAGGATGGCGAAGAGGATCAGGAAGACCCCCGCGCCGAAACCGTCCTTGGCCGTATAATAGGGGTGGAACGGCACCGTATCCTGCGGCCCCTTCACCTCTACGCCGGTCGGGTTGGACGATCCGGGGATATGCAGCGCCCAGATGTGCAGGATGACCACGCCCGCAATGACGAAGGGCAGAAGGAAGTGCAGCGAGAAGAAGCGGTTGAGCGAGGCATTGCCGGGGGCAAAGCCGCCCAGCAGCCAGGTCTGGATCGGTTCGCCCACCACCGGGATGGCGCCGAACAGGCCGGTAATGACCTTCGCGCCCCAATAGCTCATCTGACCCCAGGGCAGCACATAGCCCATGAAGGCGGTCGCCATCATCAGCAGGAAGATGACCAGGCCGAGCAGCCAGACCATCTCCCGCGGCGCCTTGTAGCTGCTGTAGAACAGGCCACGGAAAATATGGAGATAGACGACGATGAAGAAGAAGCTCGCGCCGTTGGCATGGGCATAGCGCATCAGCCAGCCGGCATTCACGTCGCGCATCGCATGTTCGACCGTGCCGAACGCGACCAGCGTGTTGGCGCCATAATGCATCGCCATCACCACGCCGGTGACGATCTGGATCATCAGCGCCAGCCCGGCGAGCACGCCGAAATTCCAGAAATAATTGAGGTTGCGCGGCACCGGATAGCCGGCGCCCACGGCGTTATAGACGAGGCGGGGCAGCGGCAGTCGTTCGTCGACCCACTGCATCACCGGATGTTTGGGAGTATAATGTTCGGCCCAGGGAAAGCTCATGTCGCGCTACCTCAACCCACAAGAATGGCTGTATCGGAAGTGAAGGAATATTCCGGCACTTCCAGGTTCTTGGGGGCGGGCCCCTTACGGATGCGGGCCGCCGTATCATAATGCGACCCGTGGCAGGGGCAGAAATAACCGCCGAATTCCCCCCGATTCTCACCCTCGGCAGCGCCGAGCGGCACGCAACCCAGATGGGTGCAGACACCCATGGTCACGAGCCATTCCTTGCGCCCGTCGACGGTGCGATCCTCCAGCGTCTGCGGATCGCGCAGTGCGCCCGCATCCACCTTGTCCGCTTCCGCGATTTCCGCCGGGGTCAGATGCCGGACGAACAGCGGCTGTGCGCGGAACGTCGTCTTGATCGCCTGTCCCGGCTGGATCGCCGACAGATCGACTTCCGTCGACGCCAGCGCCAGCACGTCCGCGCTTGGATTCATCTGATGGACGAGCGGCAGGACGGCGACGACGCCGCCGACCCCTGCAAAACTCACCGCTGCAATATTGATAAAATCCCGCCGGCGAACGCCATCTGCGCCGGATAGACTATCCCCGTCCCTGTGTTCAACGCTCGCCATGCACCTCAACCCTTGCAAGACCGTCATCGTCACGCCGTTTGGCCGTTGCCAGCTCTTTTTGTCGGGAACCCGGTCCGCCACAATCGATGGCCGCCTTCCCCCCGGCGTAGTTGGCATGCCTGATAACCTTAGGATCAAGGCTTTGCCAACAGCAAATCACCCGGGCTATGACAATTTGCCCTGCTGCATTATGCGGACGCCATGCGTATCGCCCTTTATCAACCTGAGATTGCCGGCAATGTCGGCGCCATATTGCGGCTTGCCGCCTGCTTTTCCGTACCCGTGGACATCATCATGCCGACCGGTTTCGCCTTTTCCGACGCGCGCCTGAAACGGGCGGCGATGGATTATGGCCAGGCGGCGGATGTGACGCGCCATGCCAATTTCGCCGCTTTCGACGAAGCCCGGCGCGCCGCCGGGCGGCGGCTGGTGCTGATGAGCAGCCATGCTTCGCAGCGCCTGCCCGATGTCCGGTTCGAAAGTGACGACATATTGCTGATGGGGTCGGAAAGCGCCGGCGTGCCCGACGCGGTGCGCGACGGCGCGGACCTGCGCATCCGCATTCCCATGGCGCCCGGCTTCCGGTCGCTCAACATCGCCGTTTCGACGGGCATCGCCATTGCCGAAGCCCTCCGCCAGACAGGAAATTTCCCCGAATGACTTTGACGCTCGACGCCCGGCAACAGGCCGCCCGCACCTGGTTCGAATCGCTGCGCGACCGCATCTGCGCCGAGTTTGAGGCGATCGAGCGGGAGGCCGGAAGCGACGCCGCCTTCACCTACACACCCTGGGATCGCGAGGCCGACGGCCTTGCCCCCGGCGAAGGCGGCGGCGGGGTGCGCGGCGTCATGAAAGGGCAGATATTCGAGAAGGTCGGCGTTAATGTCTCGACGGTCGGCGGTCATTTCGCTCCCGAATTCGCCAAGACCATCCATGGCGCGGCCGAAGATCCGCGATTCTTCGCCACCGGCATCAGCCTGGTCGCCCATATGGCCAACCCGCATGTGCCCGCCGTCCATATGAACACCCGCTATCTCGTCACCAGCAAAAGCTGGTTCGGCGGCGGCGCGGACCTCAACCCGCCGCTCCCCTATGCGGAGGATACGGCAGAGTTTCACGCGGTGCTGAAAGCCGCCTGCGATGCCCATGACCCGGATCATTATCCCCGTTTCAGCGCCTGGGCGGAGGAGTATTTCCGCATCCCCCATCGTGGTGTCGACCGCGGCGTCGGCGGCATTTTCTACGATCATCTCGAATGCCCGGACGCCGCCGCCTTCGACGCGAATTTCGCCTTCACCCGCGCGGTCGGCGACGCCTTCCTCGCCGCCTTCCCGCCGATCGTGCGGCGGCGCATGGGGCAGAGCTGGACCGCGCAGGATGAAGCGCGAATGCTCGAATGGCGCGGTCGCTATGCCGAATTCAACCTCGTCTACGACCGGGGAACGCTGTTCGGGCTGAAGACCGGCGGCAATATCGACGCCATTCTGATGAGCCTGCCGCCGCGCGCGACCTGGAGCTGAGCCGATGGCGCTGACGCCGGTCGCCGCGCGCGAGGTCGCCACCATCGTTACCCATCTGGAGATGCGCGAACGGCCCCGCCCCGCGCCTGTTCCGCCCGCGCCGCTGCGGCTGGTGCCGTGGAAACGGCCGGACCCCGCCGCCTATCGCACGTTGTTCCGCCGGGTGGGCGAGCCCTGGCTCTGGTGTTCGCGGCTGGTGATGAGCGACGCGGCGCTCTGCGCGATCATCCATGATCCGGCGGTCGCCATCTATGCCGTTACCGATCCTCGCGGCATAGAGATGGGCCTGCTGGAACTGGATTTCCGCACGCCGCCCGACTGCGAGCTGGGCTTTTTCGGCCTCGTCCCCTCGCTCACCGGCAAGGGTTTCGGCCGCTGGCTGATGGCGCAGGCCAAGGCGCTCGCCTGGCGGCCCGGGATCGAGCGCTTCTGGGTTCACACCTGCACGCTCGACAGCCCGGCGGCGCTGCCTTTCTATAGGAAGGCGGGCTTCACCCCCTATAAGCAGGAGGTGGAGACCTTCCCCGATCCCCGGCTGCTCGGCCTGCTGCCGCGCGAGGCGGCGCCGCATGTGCCGCTGATCGAATAATCTAGCTGCGCATCGCCTGCACATAGAGGCGGGCGAGCATGACCAGCATATAGACCTGGATCAGCGTCGACACCGCCGCCGCCGCCAGGCTGCCCGCCAGCCGCGCCCCCTCCGGTCCTCCGATCAGGTTGCCGATCAGCCCGGCGATCAGCTGCGCCGCCGTGCTCGCGATCATCGACAGCAGCGTCAGAATGATGATGAAGCCCAGCAGCCGCCAGAAATGCCCCTGACTGAGCGCCCAGGCCTGCCGCAGCGAATCCATGACGCCCGCATGCCCGTCGATCACCACCGGATTGAGCAGCAGCAGGCGGATGCTGGCGAACAGCGCCGCCCCGACCAGACCGCCGACGACAAGGGCGAGCAGCGCCGCGCCGACCGACTTGGACAGCGCCGACAACAGCCCGGCCGCCACCACGCCGACCAGCGCGATACCCAGCATCGCGCCGACCACCAGCAGCGCCGTCCCCACCAGCACCGGCAGCCGCGAGACGCTGAGCCGCAGCGCTTCGGCCACGCTGATCCCCGGACGCAGCGCCAGCGCGAACAGCGCCAGCGATCCGAACCAGATGATCAGCACCGCCAGCAGCATGGCCATCGCGAAGCTGGCCGGCACATCGGGCACAGGCTGCCCCGGCACAGGCGTCCACCCGGCCAGTTCCGGCGGCGCCATCTCTTGCAGGATCAGCCCCGGCAGCGCGACGAACAGCAGCGCCACGGGAAAGAGCAGGGCGGCCTCGCGAGCCACGAAGGCGACCGCCTCCTGCCATGCCTTGCCGATCGACATCGTCGCCATATCTATATGCCTTGCTCTCATTAGCGGAAATGCGGTCGAGACTTGATCGCTCGCCCGACGCAAGTCAAGGAAACGCCATGAGCCAAACCCTGCCCTTTCCCGCCGGCGTCGAATGGCGGATCGACAGCGCCCCGGTCGACTATCCGCTGGCCCTCGCCGATATGGAGGCGCGCGCCGCCGCCATCCATGCTGGCGATGCGGGCGAGCGGGTCTGGCTGCTGGAACATCCCCCGCTCTATACCGCAGGCACCAGCGCCGACCCCGTCGAACTGATCGACCCGCGCTTCCCCGTGCATGAGGCGGGACGCGGCGGCCGCTATACCTATCATGGGCCGGGCCAGCGGATCGGCTATCTCGCCATCGACCTGCACGAGCGCGGCAAGGATGTCCGCAACTTCGTCCATCATCTGGAAGGCTGGATGATCGCCGCGCTGGCCGATCTCGGCATCGCCGCCCGCCGTGCGGAGGGGCGGATCGGCATCTGGACCGACGATCCCGACGGGCGGGAGGCGAAGATCGGCGCGCTCGGCATCCGGGTGCGTCGCTGGGTGACGCTGCATGGCTTTTCGATCAACGTCGATCCCGATTTGTCCCATTTTGGCGGCATCGTGCCGTGCGGGATCAGCGACTATCCGGTCACCAGCATCGCCGCGCTGGGCGGCAATGCCTCCATGAATGCACTGGATGCAGCGCTCAAGGCGCATTTTCCCGTCTTCCTCAACCGCCTGCGCCGCTGCGGCACGGGGGTTGAGCAATGCGGAACGGCCGGTTAGGGTCGCGCCCTTCCGGGTGGGGGGCCTCCCGGCACGAAACCGCTTGAAGGAGACCCGGATGCGCTTTGACGCCAGGACGCTATCGACCATCGCACTTCTGTTCGCCTGCGCGCCGCTTGCGGCCTGCGGCGGCGAGGAGAAGGGTGGCAACGCGGTCCAGATGAAGGATCTGGAAGTGGTGGACGGCACCGCGACCGACGCGATGACCGACCTGGACGGCGTGCAGAGCGAAGGCACGTCCGTGTCCATGCCCGGTGGCAACAGCAGCCGCGCGGCGCCCCGCAAGGACAGCGAAGCGGCCGCCGAACCTGCCGCCAAGGAATCGGAAGTCGTTGCCGACCAATGACCTATTCCGCCCCGGCGGATTGATGCTAGAGAAGCGATCCGTGAGGATCAGGCCGTAAGAGAGCGGCACGGCTCCGGCAGGCCATTTCGTTCGTAGAGGGTTTCATCATGACGTTCCGTTCCGCGCTTCGCACCGCGCTCAAGGGGTTGGCGCTTGCTGCCGCGCCGCTTCTCGCCCAGCCTGCGGCCGCGCAATTCTTCTGGTCGCCGCCGGACCTGAGCGCCCCGCCGCTCACCAACGAAACCGCCGCGACCGCGCTCGGCCTGCCCGGCGCGACGCCGGCGGAAATTCAGGCGGGGATGGTGTGGAACCTGCGCGCCGCGCTCAACGTCGCCGCGCTGCAATGCGATTTCGAACCGACGCTGCTGGCGATCAGCAATTATAATGCGATGATCGCCCATCATGATGCCGAGCTGGATTCCGCCCAGTCGGTGCTGCTGGGCTATTTCCAGCGCACCGTGGGCAAGGGCCGCGCCGGCCAGAGCGCATCCGACCAATATGGCACCCGCATCTATTCGGGCTATTCGACCGTGCAGGCGCAGAAGGGCTTCTGCCAGGCGGCGGCCGATGTCGGGCGGCAGGCGATCTTCGCCGATCGCGGCAAGCTGCACGAGGTGGCGCGCAGCGGCCTCGCCTCGATCAAGAAGTCGCTGGTGGCCATTGGCGAGCAATATTATGGCAATCCGGGCTACAGCTACTCGCTGGCGCTGCCGTCGCTGGACGCCACCTGCTGGAAAAAGGGCGTGCTGGAGCCTGAATGCCATCAGGCCTGGAATGTGAAGACCGGCGCCGCGCCGGCCCCCGCACCCGAAGCCAAGCGCTGAGAAAAGGACGGCTGGCGCCCTTTTTAGAAATGGCCCGGCGCTGCGATGCGCCGACAAGCGCATTCCCAAATAACGCTTAGCGCAGGCCCAGATATTTATGGGCCTGCACCGTCAGCCGCCAGCGCGGGCGGGCCATGACAAGGTCGATGGCCGCCTGCGCATTGGCGGAGGCCTGCGCGTCGTCCAGCGGCTGGACCAGCAGATGGTCGAAGGCCCAACCTTCCATCTCCGCCACATCGTCCAGGCTATGGCCGCCGTCCGGCTGCGGCCAGACCAGCTTCAGCTCGTCGCCCCGCTGCTGCACCACGACGCTGCCCGTCTTCGGACTGATGCAGACCCAGTCGATGCCGGGATGCGCCGGCAGCGTCCCGTTGCTCTCGATCGCGATGGTGAAGCCATGGGCATGGAGCGCGTCGATCAGCGCATCGTCGACCTGCAACATCGGCTCGCCGCCGGTCAGGACGATATAGCGCCCCGCCTCGCCCGCCCCCCAGAAGGCCAGCGCCGCGTCGGCGAGCGCCTGCGCATCCGCGAACTTGCCGCCGCCAAGGCCATCGGTGCCGACGAAATCGGTGTCGCAGAAGCGGCAGACGGCGCTCGCCCGATCCTGCTCGCGGCCCGACCAGAGGTTGCAGCCGGCAAAGCGCAGGAACACGGCTCGCCGCCCCGCCTGCACGCCTTCCCCCTGCAGGGTCAGGAACATCTCCTTGACCGCATAGCTCATCGCATATCGCCTTGTCGTCAGGGCCGAACGGCGTAATCGGTGGGATCGGGCAGTCCGGCTTCCTCGAACCCCTTGGAGCGCAGGCGACAGCTGTCACACAGGCCGCAATGCTGCCCTTCGGGCGTCGGGTCGTAGCAGGACCAACTCAGCCCCGCATCCATGCCCAGCCGATCCGCCTCGCGGACGATGTCGGCCTTGCTCATAAATTGCAGCGGCGTGTTGATGCGCAGGGCATGGCCCTCCACCCCCGCCTTGGTGGCGAGCCGCGCCATGGTCTGGAAGGCGTCGATGAACTCGGGCCGGCAATCGGGATAACCCGAATAATCGAGCGCGTTGACGCCGATGAAAATATCGTCGGCGCCCGACACTTCGGCGAGGCCGAGCGTCAGCGACAGGAAGATGCAGTTGCGCGCCGGCACATAGGTGATCGGGATATCGTCCCCCACGCCGTCCTTGGGCACATCGATATCGGCGGTCAGCGCCGATCCGCCAAAGGCGGTGAGGTCGAGCGGCAGCACGATATGGCGCACCGCGCCCAATGCTTCGGCGATGCGACCCGCGGCACGCAGTTCGACCGCGTGCCGCTGATTATAGTCGATCGACAAGGCGATGATGCGATAGCCCGCTTCCCGCGCCAAGCCGCCCGCGACCATGGAGTCGAGCCCGCCAGACAGCAGGACGACCGCGAATTTTTCCGTGTTGGCAGTCATTTGCACCCGCTACGCCCGGCGATGCGTCAGCGCAAGCATGGGGAATGCCGGCGCGGCATCAGTGACAGGCGCCGACATGCCGCCCCTCGACATCATAGGAGAAGGGCGCGCCGCCGGCGATGCCCTGCGAACGGATCTGCACCAGGCGCGGCGTTTCGACCCGCACATCGCTGCGCCCGCTGCCGCCGCCGGCGCAATCATAGGTGACGGTCGCCGCCCGCGCGCTGTCGCTGACGACGAAGCGCTTGCAGCTCTGGTTGAAGTGGCGCAGCTGCAACAGCTGGCTGGCATGGGAGAGGCAGATGCGGCGCGGCTCGTCATCCGACGCCCGCTCCCGCAGCTCCCACTGGCCCAGCTCGACGCCCCGAAGCGCGGCGAGCGGCGCCTGCGCGGCACCCGCCCAGCCGGCCATCATCAGCGCTGCTGCCGCGCCGCAAAGGCGCAGTCCGGCGATTGGCTTCATGTCTCATTCCCTGTTCTGCGAAACGCCAGCGCGCTTCGCCCAAAGTCATTCGAGCCTGCGAATAGCGCGCGAATGCGGCCATTTGATAACCTTTTGGGGCAGTCTCGCCCCAATTGGCTAAGCGCTTCAATCGGCTACGAAACTATCCAGCGAGACGGGAAAAATGCGCGAACAGAAGGCGCAATCCACGCCGATAATGCCCTGCTCGTCGGCCATGTCGGCCCGTTCCGAAGCGGGAAAGCTGTTCAGCACGCTGCGGATATGCATCAGGTCGCACCGGCATCCCTTGGCCAGCGGCGTTGGATCGGTGACCCGCACTTCCGCCTCCTCATGGAACAGGCGCCAGACGATATCGGGCAGCGACAGCGTCTCGTCGGTCAGCTCCGCATCGCTCAGCGTCGCGGCCAAAGCCTGCGCATGTTCCCATTCGGGATGGTCGTGCCGCACATGCAGCCGCTCGCGCCCCACCTCACCCTCGGGCAGATGCTGGATCATCATGCCCGCGGCGAAACAGCCCTGCCCCGCATCATGCCGCGTCGCGATCTTGATGAGGCTGGGTATCTGTTCGGACTGGAAGAAATAATGTTCCGCCGCCTGAGCGAGCGTTTCGCCATCCAGCGGCACGATGCCCTGATAGCGCTCGCCCGTGACCGCCTGATCGAAGGTCACGGCCAGATAGCCCTTGCCGAACAGGCCGAACAGCGTCGGGTCCGTCCCCAGTTCCGCCAGCCGATCGGCGTCGAACTTGGCATAGCCGCGCAGCGCGCCGCCTTTATAATCGGCGACCAGCAGATTGACGACGCCATTCTCGGTCTGCGCCTGCAAGGTCAGCTGCCCATCGGCATCCTTCAGCGTGCTGCCCAGCAGCGCCGCCAGCACCAAGGCAGAGGCAAGCAGCCGCTCCATCGCGGGCGGATAAGCATGGGCCGACAGGATATCGTCGAGCACCGGGCCAAGCCGCACCAGCCGGCCGCGCACATGGCGCCCGGGGATGGTGAAGCCCATGGCCTGATCGAGAGAAGGGGAAGAGGTCAAAACAGCTCCGAACTTTGAAGGCGGCGCATCTGTCGGCGCAACCAAGACCGCCTAAACAGGCAAGGCCGCCTAGATAGGAACGCCGCCGTCAAACTCAACCAAGGCGACCCAGCGCCCACAGAAGAACCGACTTCTGCCCGTGCAGCCGGTTTTCCGCCTCGTCCCAGATCAGCGACTGCGGGCCGTCGATCACCTCGGGCACCACTTCCTCGTCGCGATGGGCGGGCAGGCAGTGGAGGAATTTGGCGCCGGGCTTCGCCTGCGCCATCAGCGCGGGCGTGACCTGATAGGGCATCATCGCGGCAAGCTTCGCCTCGGCATGATCCTGCCCCATCGAAATCCAGGTGTCGGTGACGATGATGTCGGCATCGCGCGCCGCCGCAACCGGGTCGCGGGTCAGCATGATCGTCGCGCCGGCCGCCTGCGCCGCCGTCGCAAAGGCCGGATCCGGCTCATAGCCCTCGGGCACGGCAACGCGCACGTCGAACTTCAACAGGCCCGCCGCCTCGATAATCGAATGCAGCACATTATTGCCATCGCCGAGCCAGGCCCATTGGCTGCCCGGCAGGGCCAGCCCATGTTCCGCCACCGTCAGCAGATCGGCGACGATCTGGCAGGGGTGCGACAGATCGGTGAGGCCGTTGATGACCGGGATGGTCGCATAATGCGCCATTTCCTCGACCTTGGCATGATCGTCGGTGCGGATCATGATGGCGTCGCACATGCGGCTCAGCACCCGCGCGGTATCGGCGATGGTCTCGCCCCGGCCGAGCTGGCTGGTGGCGGCGTCGAGGATCAGCGACGTGCCGCCCAGCTGGCGGATCGCCATGTCGAAGCTGACGCGGGTACGGGTCGAATTTTTCTCGAAGATCATCGCCAGCGTATGGCCGGCGAGCGGCGCATCGGCGTCCACCGCGCCCTTGGGCTTGCCCGCCCGCGCCGCCTTGCGATCGATGGCGTCGGCGATCATCGCCGCAATGGCATCACCGCCGGCATCGGACAGATTGAGGAAATGTCTGGTCATAGGGTGGTCCCCTTCATCCAAATCCGTTCGTGCCGAATGGGGGCTGCGCTTGGCGAAGCCCCCTGCCGAAGCACCCGCCCGGCGCCATCTTTCGATATGCGCTTCGGCAGGCTCAGCGGCTACTCAGCACGAACGGAGGGAGACTATCAGGCTGTCTCGGCGAAGCTCCGCGCGCCGGCGGAAATCTTCTCGATACATTCGGCGATATGGCTTTCCTCGATGACGAGGGGCGGCAGGATGCGCAGCACATTCTGTCCGGCCGACACCGCCAGCAAGCCATGATGATCGCGCAGATGCGCAACGAAGCCGCGCGCATCATAAGCGTCCTTCATCTTGACGCCGAGCATCAGCCCCATGCCGCGCACATCCTCGAACATGCCGTCATGATTGGGGATCAGCTGCTCCAGCGCGGCGCGCAGGCGCGCGCCCATCGCCTTCACATGGTCGAGGAAGCCGTCGGACAGCACTTCGTCCAGCACCGCCAGACCCGCCGCCATGCCGAGCGGATTGCCGCCATAGGTGGAGCCATGGGTGCCGAACACCATGCCCTTGGCCGCCTCTTCCGTCGCGAGGCAGGCGCCCAGCGGGAAACCGCCGCCAATGCCCTTGGCCACCGCCATGATGTCCGGCGTGACGCCATATTGTTCATGGGCGAAGAAGGTGCCGGTCCGGGCATAGCCGCACTGCACCTCGTCCAGGATCAGCAGCAGCCCCTTTTCATCGCACAGCTTGCGCAGGCCCGTCAGGAACTCGGCCGTGGCCGGCGTGACCCCGCCCTCGCCCTGCACCGGCTCCAGCAGGAAGCCAGCCGTGTTGTCGTCGACCGCCGCGCTCGCCGCCGCCAGATCGTTGAATGGCACCACGGTGAAACCGGGCAGCAGCGGCTCGAAACCGTCGCGCATCTTGGGCTGGCTCGTGGCCGAAATGGTGCCCAGCGTCCGCCCGTGAAAGGCATTGTCGAAGCTGATGATCTTGTGCCGTTCCGGCGCGCCATTGGCGAAATGATAACGGCGCGCGGTCTTGATCGCGCATTCCACCGCCTCGGCGCCGGAATTGGTGAAGAAGACGGTGGCGGCGAAAGTCGTGTCGACCAGACGCTGCGCCAGCTTCTCGCCCAGCGGCATGCCGTAAAGGTTCGACGTGTGCATCAGCGTCGCCGCCTGATCCGCGATCGCCTTCACCAGCCGGGGATGGCCATGGCCCAGAAGATTGACCGCGATCCCGCTGGCGAAGTCGAGATAGCGCTCCCCGCGTTCGCCGATCAGATAGCAGCCTTCCCCTCGCACCGGACGAACGTCGCACCGGGGGTAAACGGGCATGAGCGGCGTAATCGACATGGTCCTTCCCTTTCTGGACTGCTGTATTTCGTCTGCGGCGCGGAAAAGCGCGAAACGCAAAAAGGCGGCCCCGCCGGACCGCCCTTTGCGAGCATCGTCTATACAGACCCCTATCAGGGGGTGCAACCCCGCGGACAGAGGCCAGTCACGCGACGCTGGACCGGCTTTGGCGGGCGGCCGGGCACGGGGCGCCCGGCCGTCCCCGACATCAACCGATCTGCGTCCAGGCTTCGGCGATTTCGCCGACCATGGCACGGGCCTGCTCGACCGGCGCGGCGTCGCGCGCCTTGGCGCCGGCCAGCAGCAGACGGCGGCCTTCGCGATAAATCTGGGCCAGGCCCATGGCGACATCGCCGCCCTTGTCGAAGTCCAGGCTGGTTTCCAGCGCGAACAGGATCGACATGGCGCGCGCCTGCTTGTCGGAAACCTTCATCCGGTCGCCCTGACGCTCGGCCAGCGCGGCGGCGTCCAGTGCGATCAGCAGTTCGTCGAACAGGATCTTCACCAGCGCATGGGGCGTCGCCCCTTCGATCCGGCTGCCCGAATGGACCGCCGCATAGCGCCGCGCCGCTGCCGTTCCTGCATATCCCTGATTGTAAAACATGATCTTCTGCGTCCCCGATTGGTCGTGTTGGTCGTTCAGCTGTCGCTCTTGTTCCAGATTTCTATCTGCTGCTCGAGATAGCTCTGGGTGGCCTTGAGGGCAGTGAGCCGCGTCTCCATGGCCGAGTAAACTTTGGTGAGCTGGGCCTGATAGTCGGTCATCTGCCTGTCCAGCTTGTCCAGCTGTTCGGTCAGCGCCGCGGCCTGCTTTTCATATTTGGTCTGCGCCGTGGCGAGCGGGCCGTCCTTCTGCTGGATGCGGTCGCGCACCTTTTCCATCATCCCGGCCAGGCCCGGATTGTCGGCGGTCGCCGCTGCCGGGTTGAGCATCTGGGTGACGGCGGAGGGGTTGGCGGCAATCGCCTTGTCCAGCACGTCCGTGTCCAGCGCCAGCGTACCGTCGCGGTTGGTCCCGACGCCAAGGTCGGTGAGGGTGCGGAACGGGCCGCTGCTCGCCAGCGTGAAGGAGGTCATCTGCGCCAGCTGGCGCTTCATGTCGCGAACCGCCGATTCCCCGTTCAGCACGCCGGAACTGGCCTGGCTCGCCCCGGTCGAGGTGGCGGTGTTCAGCCCCTTCATCAGCGTGTTGTAGGCGTCGACAAATTCGACCATCAGGTCGCGCATCGACGTCGTCGGCTCGGTGCTGGCCAGCGTGACCAGCGTGCCCGGCGCCGCCTTGTTCAGGTCGATGCGCAGATTGTTGATCGCACCGTCAATGCTGTTGCCGGCATAGTGCTGCTCCACCCCGTCCAGCAGGATGATCGCGTTCTTGGGGTCAGCGACCGACTTCATGCTGGCGCTGTCGCTGCCGCTCCAGGCGAAGCTGGCCAGCTCGGCGCTCGCATCGGGCCCGGCGGTCAGGCTGATGTCATTGGCTTCGCCGGTCGGCCCCTTCATCACCAGCCGCGTGCCCTGCGTATCGGTCACGACAGAGGCGGTGACGCCCAGGCCCGCGCCGTTGATGGCGGCGGCCAGGCCGGAATAGCTGTTATTGCTGGCGTTGATGGTGATCGCCTTGCTCTGGCCGGCGACGGTCAGCGTCAGGCTGCCGGTTCCGACCGTGCTGGCCGCCGTCGCGCCGGCGACCGGCGTCGAGGCCAGCGTCCGGGCGGATGCGAGCTGGCGCACTTCAAGCTGAGCCGGCAGGCCGGCGGGTACGCCGCCCGGCAGCAGGCTGACATTGGCGATGCTGGGATCGTTGGAGGCGGGCGTGCCGGAGAAGCCGGTGCCCGACAGCAGGCTTTTCAGCGCATCGGCGAAAGTGTCGAGCGAGCTGGAGGCCGATGCCAGCGCCGAAACGCGGGCATCGTTCAGGCTCTGCCGGCTGGTGATCGCCTGCTGCTTGGGATCGCGGGTCGCGCTCACCAGGCTGGCGACGAGCGCTTTGGTATCGATACCCGACCCGATGCCGAGCGCCGTCGAAATGCTGCTGCTTACCGAAGTCATCGCGTCGTCCTTTCAGAGGGATAGAACGGCGCTAGCAAAAAGACCTTTAGGAATGATTTTGAAAAGGTCGCTCAGCCCTGCGACGACAGCAGCTGATCGACCGTGCCGCGCCGCACATGCGCCTGCGCGCTATGCGCGAGCATCGCATTATCGGCCATGCGCTTGGCAAGGCGGGCGGCATGTTCCACCGCTTCGCGTGACGCCGGCGGCAGGGGCACCAGGACGATGGGCGCGGGCATCATCTGCTGGATGCTTTCGGCCGCGTCATCGATACCCATCTGCCCGCCCCCTGCGCGCAGGTCGGCCAGGATATTGGCGATGCGAAGATGGACGCTGGCATATTGCGCGGCGCTGGCAAGATCGTCGTCGGCAAGGCCGGCCGCCATGGACGGCGCGGGCGCGCCGTTGGGATCGCCGGCGCTGTCACGCTCGGACGTGGGCGCGCGCGCCGTCGCCGGCTGCACCGCCTGGACCGGTGAGACCGGTCGATTGATCGCGCGATCCGATGACACCGGCTCGCTGCGCGCTATAAATTCGTTCATGACGTACCTACCTACGTCCCCAATAGATCAATAACGGACGCTGCTGATAAAGCTTTAGCCGACCGGTGAAATTTTTTTTGCGGCCCGATGTAACGCCCGGCGCAGCCGTCAAAGCTTGCGGCCGTCGGCATCGAACCGCAGATCGTCGGGCACGGTGATGAAGGGACGGTCCATCTCGCTCGCCATGCGATTTTCCACCCGGAAGACAAAGGCCAGGACGGTGGCAACCGCCATATACAGCCCTTCGTTGACGATCTGCCCGGCGCGCGAGGTGAAATAGACGGCGCGCGCCAGCTCGGGATATTGCAGCACCGTTACGCCATTCTCGTCGGCCAGTTCGCGGATCGCGGCGGCGATCGCATCGCAGCCGCGCGCCACCACCACCGGCGCGGCGTCCTGCCCCGGCTTGTAGCGCAGCGCGACGGCGAAATGGGTTGGGTTGGTGATGATGACGCTGGCCTCCGCCACCGCCTGGCGCGTCGATCCGCTCAGCACTTCGAACTGGCGGCGACGAATATGGCCCTTCAGTTCCGGCGAGCCTTCGCTTTCCTTATGCTCGTCCTTCACTTCCTGCTTGGTCATGGCGAGCCGCTTGCCCCGCTGCATGATCTGCGCGGGCACGTCGATGCCGGCGATCAGGAACAGCCCGCCCGCCATCACCAGGCAGACGAGGATGAACATGCTGCCCAGCTCCGCCATGGCCGGGGCGACGCCCATCTTGCCCATGCCGATGATGGCGGTGAGACGGTCCCACACCATCCAGATACCCAGCGCACCGAGCAGCAGCACCTTGGCGATCGACTTGACCAGTTCGATCAGCCCCTGCGTGCCGAAGATGCGCTTCAGGCCGGAGGCGGGATTGAGCTTGGACGGCTTGGGCGCGAAGGCATTGGGCCGAAAGCCGAGCGATCCGAGCAACGCCGGCCCGGCAATGGCCGCGAGGAAGGTGGCCAGCAGCACGCCGGCGACCGGCAGCGCAATGCTGCCCAGCAGGCTGATGCCGCGCGTTCCCGGCGCGAAGTCGACAATATCCTCGCGGCGGAAGCGCAGCGCCTCCACCAGCATGTCCGACAGCGCGTCGATCAGCGACGGACCGGCCACGGCGAGCCAGCCGATGCCGCCCATCACCACCAGCGCCGTCGCCAGCTCACGCGACTGGAGGATGTCGCCCTTCTTGGCGGCATCCTGCAATTTCTTCTGGGTTGGCTTCTCGGTCTTCTCGCCGCCGCCATTGCTGCCCGCCATGTCAGCGGCCCTCCGAAATGGCGCGCGCCTGTTCCAGGCCCGCCTGCAATGCGGCGACCACGCCCTCGCCCATCACCGGCGCAGCAATGGCGAGCAGCACCAGCCCGGCCATCAGCGCCATCGGCATGCCCACCGCGAACAGGTTGAGCGCGGGCGCCGTGCGCGCCAGCATGCCCATGACGATCTGCACCAGGATCAGCGCGAAACCGACCGGCAGCGCGATCGTCACGCCCGCGCCGAACAGCGTGCCGCCAAAAGCGATCAGCTGCCACACCGCATCATTGGACAGCATCGCGCCGCCCGGCGGCAGCGCCTGATAGCTTTGCACCACGAAGCTGGCGAGCAGCAGATGGCCGTCCATGCTGAGCAGCAGGAAGGTCGAGAGGATGGAGAGGAACTGGCCGATAATCTGGGTAGACTGGCCAGACGACGGATCGATCATCGCCGCAAAGCCAAGGCCCATGGCATTGGCGACGGTCTCGCCCGCGACGAAGGCGGCGGCATAGCCGATCTGCACGGCAAAGCCCATGGCCAGCCCGGCCAGCACTTCCCCGCCGACCAGCGCCACGCCCTGAAAGCTGGCGATGCCGTCCTGCGGCAGCTGGATCGTCACGCTGTTGAGCGCCGCCATGCCGAGCGCAAGGCTCAGGATCAGGCGTAGTTGCAGGGGCACTGCGGGCGCACCGAAGACGGGCGCGGCGATGAAGGCCGCGCCGGGCCGGATCATGGCGATCAGCCAGGTCCAGAGCTGCGTCTCGACGCCTGCGAAGCCCGGCGCGATCATTGCAGCAGATCCGGGATGCGCTCGAAAATCTCGCGGGTGAAATCCGCGATCAGGACGAGGATGGAGCCGCCGAACAGCGCCAGCATGCCGCCGACGATAATGATCTTGGGAATGAAGCTCAGCGTCTGTTCGTTGATGGAAGTGGCCGCCTGCACCATGCCGATGACGAGACCCGCGACCAGCGCGGGAATCAGGATCGGCGCAGCCGCCAGCGCCGTGATCCACAACGCCTGCTGCGCCAGTCCCATGAAGAAATCGGCATTTTCCATGACGGCTAAACCCGCCTGTCGCTGAAAAGGATCATGTCGCGAACGACCCCGCCAGCGACCCCATGGTAAGCGCCCACCCGTCGACCAGCACGAACAGCAGCAGCTTGAACGGCATGGAGATGATGGTCGGCGACAACATCATCATGCCCAGCGCCATCAGCGTGGAGGCGACGACAAGGTCGATGATGAGGAAGGGCAGAAAGATCATGAAGCCGATCTGAAAGGCGGTCTTCAGCTCGCTGGTGACGAAGGCGGGCAGCAAGATGCTGAACGGCACATCGTCGGCGGTGCGGAAGGCCGGCGCCTCGGCCAGATTGGCGAACAGTTTGAGGTCGCTTTCGCGCGTCTGCTTGGCCATGAAGCCATGCAGCACCCGCCCCGACCGGCCGACCGCTTCCTCGATGCTGATCTGCCCCGCGCCATAGGGATTATAGGCCTGGGCGGTAATCTCATCGATCGCCGGGCGCATCACGAACAGCGAGAGGAAGAGGGCAAGGCCGACCAGCACCTGATTGGGCGGGGTCTGCTGCAAGCCGAGCGCCTGACGCAGCAGCGACAGCACGATGATGATGCGGGTGAAGCTGGTCATCATGAGCACCAGCGACGGCAGCACCGTCAGCAGGCTCATCAGCACCAATATCTGGAGCGACAGCGACAGCGAGCGGCCATCGCCGGAAATCTGCCCCATGGCGCGCGTCAGCGCCCCGCCATTGTCCACCGGCGCGGGCGCCGGCGCCGCCTGCGCGAAGGCGGGGACGGCCAGCAACAGCGCCGCAAGGCCAAGCGCGATCATCACGGCCGTCAGCAGCGGCCGCCATCCGCCCCGGAAAGCGGCGCGCGTCACGACAGGATCAGGCAGCGCTTCAGCGGACACGATAGCTGTCGCCCTCGGCGATCTTTTCGATCCGGCCGCGCGTGACGGCGAGCAGGATCTTCTTGCCCTCAAACTCCACCACGGCGAGCTTGCCGAAGCCGCCCATCGGCAGCGCCTCGATCACCTTGAGCGACCGATCGCCCTGCCCGGCCATCATGCCGGGCTGATATTTGCGCCACAGCCACAGCGCAGCGAAAGCCATGCCGCCCACCAGCGGCAGCAGGATCAGCAATTTGACGAAATACCAGAACATGGCAGCCCCGCTATGGTTAACTCGTCACGCGATCTGCCAGTTACGGCGCGCATGGCAAGGGGAAATGCGGATCAAAGGATCAGCCCCGGCGCTCGACGCCGGCCAGGCGGGTCTCGGTCGCGGCGATCTCCACGACGCGAATGCCGTAGCGGCCGTTCACCGTCACCACTTCGCCCTTCGCGATCAGCGCACCATTGACCATGATGTCGAGCAGGTCGTCGGCCTGACGGTCCAGCTCCACCACCTTGCCTTCGGCAAGGTCCATGACCTCCGCCAGACGCAGCGAAGTCGACCCGACCTCCACCGACATGCGGACGGGAATGTCGGCAAGCAGCTTGAACTGGCGGTTGCTGGTCATCCGGCTCGCGCCGTCCTCACCGGAGCCTTCGAAATGGGGGGCTTCGGTCATGTCGCTCATTGCTCGGTTTCCTGTACAAGCTTTTCAATCTGGAAGGCGGCGCGGCCGTCCTGTTCACCGATCGAGCCATGGGCAACGATACGGTTTCCCACGATCAGCGGCAGGTTGCGGCCGATCGTGACGGGGATGATGTCGCCCTGCTTGAGCTGCATCAGCTCGGCGAGGGAAAGTTCGGGGCGGGCCAGCACGGTGCGCGCGGGCAGGCGAATGTCGCGCATGCGGCGGGCGATGGAGGCGCGCCAGGCGGGATCGCTTTCCTCCTCGTCGGCGATGACGCGGCTGCCCATCAGCGGCTCGATCCCGCGCAGCGCGGCGAGCGGCAGCAGCAGGTCGATCGGCCATTCCTGATCGCGGCTGACGCTGACGCGGAAACGGTGCAGCACCATCTGGTCGCCGGCCTCGGCCACCGGGCTGAAGCTCAGCGACGGCTCGCGCACGAGCAGCGCCGCGTCCAGCGGCACGATGTCCGCCCAGGTTTCGATCAGGCGGGTAACGATGCTTTCGGAAAGCCGGGCGATCAGCCGGTCCTCGGTGGGCGTAAACTCGCCCCGCTGCGGCAGCGGCCGGTTGCCGATGCCGCCATAGAAACAGTCGACCAGCGTCGAGATCATCGCCGCGTCCAGCCGCAGCAGCAACTGCCCCTTGAGCGGCGCCACGCGATAGACCGACATGCTGACAAATTCGGGAACCGATGCCGCCCAGTCGGCATAGTCGACCAGCTGCACATCCTCGGCCTCGACCTCGGGCCGGACTCCGGAAATCGGCTCGATCAACACGCGCAAACGGCGGCCGAGCTTGTCGCTCAGCCGCTGAAGCGCGGACAGCATGACCGGCGGTTGCGATTCCCCGCGCCCCAGAGCGAAGGACTTGACGTCTTCCATGATGGTCCCCTGCCCGTGCCGGCGGGGGACTTCCCGCTGCTCAGGCGTGCCTATTGAATAACGAAATTGGTAAAGTAAACGTTATCGACGCCGCCATATCCAGTCTTCTGCTTAAGTACATCATTGATAATGGTGCGAATCTTTGACTGGAGCGCCTGTTTGCCAGCAGGCGTCGAAAGCGATTCCTCCGGCTGCTGCGCCAGCATCATCAGCACCTGACTGCGAATCGCCATCTCATGCGTCTTGATCGCCTCGATCACCCGCATGTCATAATAGGTCGACACGGCGATGGCGATCTGAGCAAAGGAATCGGTGTCCGCCATGTTGGAGGTGAAGGGCGCCTGCAGCTGGAAATATGTGGCCTGATAAGCCGCCGGATTGGCCGGCGTAGGCAGGTCGATGCCCTTGCCGGGCGCATGGCCTTCGCCATGTCCGCCACCGCCGCCATGCTCGCCGCCGCCATGCGCTTTCGCCACATCTTCGGCGCTTTCACCGGCAAGCACCAGCACCGGCTTGTTCGGATCTTCCTTCGGACCTTCGGCCTCGGGGCTGAAAAAGCCGGCGGCATATAGGCCGCCCGCCGTCCCCGCGCCGCCGATGAGCAAGGCACCGGCCACGACCAGCAGCATCTTCATGCCGCCCTTTTTCTTCTTCGGCTTGGCCTCGTCACTCATTGGTCAGTCCCCTGGAAGTCCTTGGGTCAGGCGTAGCGCGCGCGCATGGCGCCGCCGCTCTGTTCCCGCATGTCCTGTCCTAGAACGACCGGATCGCCGCCATTTTTAGGGTCAAAACCAGCATTTTCGCGCGGCTGCCAGCGTCCGCCTTGCCCCTGCTGCGCCACATTCTGGCCGCCGGCCTGACCGTGCATCTGCCCCTGCGACTGACCCTGAAAGCCCTGCTGCTGCTGGGACGATTGCTGTTGCGTGCTGTCGGCGCGGGATGCCTCGGCAATGTGCGGCGCGCGCTCGACGCGCACGTCGCTGATCCGCAGGGCGGCAAGATTGGCGTCCTGACGCAGCCGGTCGCTGTCCGCCCGCAGCGCCATTTCCGCTGCCTCGCTAGCCACCGTCAGGCGCACGGCCGCGCCGTCGGCATCCTGACGGATCTGCACCTGGACCGGGCCGAGCTGGTCGGCGTTGATCTGGAAGCGACCCTGCGCGCCATTGGTGGAGAAGCCTGCGATTTCTCGCGCCAGCCCGTCGATCCACTGGCCCGAAACGCCCATGTCGACGACCTGCGCGCCCAGACTGTCCGACAGGTCGACGCCCGGCGTCCCCTGCGGGATCGTGACCGGTGCAGGCGCCTGAACCGAAGGAATGTCGGCGCGCAGCGGCGTCACCGGCTGCGCCATGGCATCAGCCTTCACCGCCAGAGCCTCGACCGGCCGTTCGGAGACGGGCTGAGCAGCCTCCCGCACGGGCGCGGCGCGACGGGCGGCATGATCGCGCGCCAATTCGATCAGCGACAGCGCTTCGGGCTTGGCCGGGCGTGCGGCGCGCACCGGCGCGGCATCGGCGACGGGCATATCGCCCGTAGCGAGCGGAGTTTGCGCCTCGTCGGCATCGGCAAGCTGGGCGACGAGCGGTGCAGCGGCCGACGCTG
>DAMDPH010000009.1:0-57607 GCA_032082785.1 Sphingobium sp.
AGCGGATGGGCGCGCACGTGATCGCGGCGGCATCGAGCGCGGAAAAGCTGGCGCTGGCGCAGGCGCATGGCGCCGACCTGCTGATCGATTATAGTAGGGATGGGTTGAAGGAGGCGCTGCGCGCGGCGACCGACGGGCGCGGGGTCGATATCGTCTTCGATCCGGTCGGCGGCGCGCTGGCCGATCCCGCCTTTCGCGCGATGGCCTGGCAGGGCCGCTATCTGGTCGTCGGCTTCGCCGCCGGCGACATTCCAGCCCTTCCGCTCAACCTGCCGCTGGTCAAGGGGGCGGCGATCGTCGGCGTTTTCTGGGGCGCCTTTCTGAAGCGGCAGCCGGCGGAAAATGCGGAAAATATGGCGCTGCTCTTCTCATGGTATCAGGACGGGCTGCTGCGGCCGGAGATCAGCCATCGCTTTCCGCTGGACGATGCCGCCGCCGCGATCCGCTGGGTCATGGACCGCAAGGCACTGGGCAAGGTGATCGTCGAGGTCGGCTGAACGCGACCCGCCTCAGCAGTGGCGTGGCCAGTTGGCCAGAGGCGCGCCGGCGACGGCGGTCTGCGCCTGCACGATCATCCCCTTGCCCCGCGACACGACATACAGCGTGCGCAGGTCCGGCCCGCCCCAGCAGATATTGGTCGGGATGGCGATGGTGCGTCCTTCCGGGTCATGGACGATATCGACCTTCCGCTCGTCGGGCGTAAGCGCGACGATGCGGTTGGCGAAGGGCAGGGTGATCCACAGATTGCCGGCCTGATCGAAGGCGATGCCGTCGCAATAGCCGGTCGCGGCACGCTCCGACGGCGAAAGGGCGAGGATGGCCTTCACATGCTGGTCTGCCACAACCTGACCGAGCGTCGGTCCGAAATATTCCGCTTCGCCGAGCGATCCATCGTCCCGGCGACGCCAGCGGCGGATGCGTCCCTCGGCCGTCAGCGCACAGTAAAGATGCCGCTCGTCGGCGGACAGGCACAGGCCGTTGGGGCCGCGCAGGCCGCGCGCGACGATAGAGGCGCTGCCATCCGGCGCGACCTTGTAGATGAAGCCTTCGGCCCGTGATGTGCCGATATTGGCGACCGGACCCCAGCCGCCATGGGTGCAATAGACGGTGCCGTCGCGGGCGACGGCGGGGCCGTTGGATGCAACCAGCGCCCGGCCCTCCAGCCGTTCCACCAGTGTTTCGACCGTGCCGCTCAGCGGATCGACCCGTTGCAGCGGTCCCGGTCCCTTGTTCAGCAATCCCATATTGGCGATGAGGACGCGCCCGCGCGGATCGACGGCAAGGCCGGTAGGCATGAGCGCGGCGCCGATCTGTCGGCTCTGCCCGTCCGGGCTTCTGATGCCGAGCGCGCCGCCGCCGCCGGAATAATAGAGCGTGCCGTCCGGGCTGGTCGCTGCACCTTCGGCTTGCGGCGCGTCGGTCAGGAAGGGGCCGAAATCCTCCGGCCGCATCGGCGGCGGAATGGTTGTCGCCCTTGGCCGCTTCGCGCCCGCGCGGCCGACCAGTGCCCAGGCCGCAGCGGCGGTGAGGAGGGAGCGCCGCGCCAGCATCTTCAGCGGACCGGGGCGAAACCGGGGATGCGGTGGTCGCCCGCGTCCACCGGGCGAAAGCGCAGGCGCATGCCGCATTGCGGCTCCACGCCGTCATCCTCCACCAATATGCCCGCGATCCGCACGCCGGGCGCGTCGTCAGGTTCGAACAGGATGACGGTGAAGGGCACCTCCGCCTTGTGATCGCCCGGCAGCAGGCTGCGCGTCACGATGGTGAAGCTGTAGGCGGCGCCTTCGCCCGACAGCGCGCGCCACTCCAGCCGCGCATCCGGCCTGCCGGGCACGACTTCGGGCGGATACCAGACCCATTCGCCGCTGTCGGCATCTGCCGTGATCCGCAGCTCGCCCGCCGCCAGACCGTCGTAAAAACCCTGGAACAGCGGATCTTCCAGATGCACGGGGTAGATGGGAATAGCCATGGTCAGACCCTCGCCAAAATCGTCGTGGCATGATTGTTGCCGCCAAGGCCGGCGACGGCGCAGAGCCGCGCATCGGCCACCTGCCGCGCGCCTTCCTGCCCGCGCAGCTGCCGCACGCCCTCGATCAGCAGGTTGATGCCGGGCACATAGCCGCCCGACATATGGCCGCCGCTGCTATTGACCGGCATCCGCCCGCCCGGCCGCGCATGGCCGGCGGCATAGAAGCGTCCGCCTTCGCCCCGGTCGCACAGGCCGAGCATTTCGGTCTGGACGATGGCGGAGATGGAAAAGCCGTCATAGACCTGCGCCAGATCCAGATCCTTGGGCGCTATGCCGGCCATCGCATAGGCCTGCGCCGCCGACTCCCAGCCGGGATAGTCGAAGGTGCAGGGCTTTTGCGAGAAGAGCACGCCGTGCGGATAATTATTATAGCCGATGCCGATGCCCTGCACCGCGACCACCGGATGGGGCAGGTCGCGTGCGCGGTCGATCCCGCTCACCACATAGGCGCCGCCGCCATCGGTGGTGAGGCAGCAATCGGCAACACGGAGCGGGGTGGAGATCATCGGGCTCTGGCGATAGGCGTCCAGGTCCATCGGCTCGCGCCGCTGGGCGCTCGGCGTGATGGCGGCCCAGGCGCGATAGCTGATCGCCACCGACGCCAGTTCTTCCTCGCTCAACCCATATTCATGGGCGTAGCGATTGGCCATGGTGGCGAAATAGGTGGGCTGGCCAAAGAAGCCGACCGGCATCTCCAGCCCCGCCTTTTGCGGTTCACGGGCATGGAAGCCATAGACGCCCCCCGGCTTGGTCGAGCGAATGGCATAGGGGACGAGTATATGCCGGGCGAGGCCCGCCTCGATCGCCAGCTGCGCCAGCCGCAGCGCATCGCCGGTCGTGGCGGTGCCGCCCGCCGTGTCGGTCACCGCCGTAAAGCGCCGCTCCCCCGCGCCGATCGCATGGGCGACCTCCTCGGACGGATGGCCGGCATATTTATTGCCGACATAGCCATCGATATCGGCCGGCGTCAGCCCTGCGTCGGCGATGGCGGCGAGGCTGGCGCGGGCCATCATCTGCAGCACCGTTTCCTCGCCCTTGCGCAGGAAAGGCGTTTCGCCGACGCCGGTGATGGCGATCCTGTTGCCCTGCATCATAGATCCTTGAATCCCTTGTTTTCGGCGACCAGCCGTTCGATCAGGGGCGCGGGGGCGAAGGCGTCGCCATGATCGCGCTGCAAGCCTTTCAGCCTGTCCAGCACCGCCGGCAGCCCCTGCAATTCCGCCCAGAACATCGGGCCGCCGCGATATTTGGGCCAGCCATAGCCGGTGACCCAGACGATATCGATGTCGGACGCCCGCGCGGCGATCCCTTCCTCCAGGATGCGCGCGCCCTCATTCACCATGGCATAGAGGATGCGGTCGCGGATTTCGGCATCGTCGACCTCGCGCTGCTGGATGCCCTGCTTGGCCGCGAAAGACTGGATCACTTGCAGCGCGACGGGCGAGGGCGTCTGCTTGCGCCGCTCGTCATAATCATAATAGCCGCCGCCCTTTTTCTGCCCGTGCCGGCCCATTTCGTTCAATATCTCCCGCACGGTCGCGGAGTTGCTCGTGTCGCGATTCCAGCCGACGTCCAGGCCGACTAGGTCGCGCATCTGGAAATGCCCCATGGCAAAGCCGAAGTCGTAGAGCAGCGCATCCACCGCCCAGGGGGTCGCGCCTTCCAGCACCAGTTGGTCGGCCTGCGCATTGCGCGCGGCGAGGATGCGGTTGCCGACAAAGCCATAGCCATTGCCCACCAGCACGCCCACCTTGCCGATGGTCTTGGCCAATTTCATGGCGGTAGCGATGAAGTCCGGCCGGCTGTCCCTGGTCCGCACCACTTCGAGCAATTTCATCACATTGGCGGGTGAAAAAAAATGCAGCCCGATGACGTCCTGCGGCCGGCGGGTGGCGGCGGCGATCTCGTCAATGTCGAGATAGCTGGTGTTGGTGGCCAGGATCGTGTCCGGCCGGGCGATGGCGTCGATCCTGGCGAACAGGTCGCGCTTCACGTCGATCTGCTCAAAAACCGCCTCGATGATGAGGTCGCAATCGGCAAGATCGTCCAGCGAGATCGATCCAGTCATCAGCCCCATGCGCGTGTCGACATCCTCGGCGCGCATCTTGCCCTTGGACGCGGTGGTCTCATAATTGCCGCGAATGATGCGCAATCCCCGGAACAGCGCCTCCTCATTCGCCTCCACCAGCGTCACGGGGATGCCGGCATTGGCGAAGTTCATGGCGATGCCGCCGCCCATGGTGCCGGCGCCGACCACGCCGACCCGGCGGATCGGCAGGATGGGCGTGTCGGCAGGAATGTCATCGATCTTGGCGGCTTGCCGCTCGGCGAAGAAGATATGGCGCAGGGCGGCGGACTGGCTGTCCTCCTGCAATTCGTTGAACAGCCGCCGTTCGAATGTCAGCCCTTCGTCGAAATCCATGGTCAGCGTCGCTTCGATGCAGCGGATGATCCGCTCGGGCGCATGGAAGCCACGAAATTTGCGGGCATGGGTCTTGCGGAACTCCTCGAACAGTTCGGGCCGTCCCCGCGCGTCGTCGAGCTTTTCCGTGCGATCACGCACCTTGAGCAGCGGGCGTCCTTCCTCCAGCACCCTTTGCGCAAAGGCGATGGCATCGGCGCGCAGCTTCCCCTCGGTAGCGAGCGCATCGACCAGCCCCATCTCCCTGGCGGCGCCCGCCGAAACCGGTGTGCCGGAGGTGATGAGGTCGAGCGCCTTTTCAATCCCGACGATGCGCGGCAAGCGCTGCGTCCCGCCTGCGCCGGGCAGCAGGCCCAGATTGACCTCCGGCAGGCCGCATTTGGCCGACGGAACGGCGATGCGATAATGGGCGACCAGCGCCAGTTCCAGCCCGCCGCCCAGCGCGGTGCCATGGATGGCGGCGATGATCGGCTTGGGCGCGTCCTCCAGGATGAGCTGCAAGTCGCGCAGCGTCGGGTCGACCGGCGGCTTGCCAAATTCGGTGATGTCGGCGCCGGCGAAGAAGGTGCGTCCTTCGCAGATCAGCACCGCTGCGCGCACGGCTTCCTCGTCCATCGCCTGTCGGATGGCGGCGGCGACCCCCTGCCGCACGCGGGCAGAGAGCGCGTTGACCGGCGGGGAGTCCACCGTGATGACCGCGATGGCGCCTTCCATCGCATAGCTGACGACGTCATTGACCTTCATTCAAGCCTCTATCTGTGTGGGCGCCGGCCCGGCCGGCCGCCTGAGCGGCCAGCACCTGACGGGCGCGTTGGCGGAGATATTGTTGCAGGCCGACGAGATCCTCGTCGGTCAGTTCCTCGAACCGGGGCATGCCGCGTTCGCGCAGCGCGCCATCGTGCAGCACGCTTTTCAGGGTCGCCATGTCCAGCGGGACCGGCGATTGCAGCAGGTCGGGCGCCGCGCCGCCGGATTGCGCGCCCGCGCCATGGCAGATGGAGCAACGCTGCCCGTAGAGCGTCGCGCCGGCGGCGGCCTTCTGGCTGTCGATCGTGATGGCCGGATCGTCGATCACCGGCATGTCGACCGGCGTCGCCGTCGGCAGCCGCGCCTTGCCATCCAGGGCGAAGGTGAGGACGCGCCATTGCTGGGTCCGGTAATTCCACTCGCGGGGCAGGCCGATGGCGCTTGGGAAGCGCGCGCCGGCGATCACGGTCACATATTGGCGGCCGCGCGCCCGATAGCTGATCGGCTGCGCCATCACCGCCGTCTGCGCGTCGAAGCGCCAGAGCGGCTTTCCCTTTGTGGCGTCATAGGCGACGAACGTGCCGCCGGCATTGCCCTGAAAAAGGAGATTGCCGGCGGTGGTCGCGGTGCCGCCGCCGCCGCGCAGGCCGGGCATCGGCACGCGCCAGGCCTCGCTCTGCGTCACGGGGTTCCAGGCCAGCAGAAAGCTCGTCGCCTTCCGGTCCGGGGTCAGGCCGGGCGGCGGTGCGCCGGTGCCGACGCTGATCCGCTGTCCGTCCAGATGCTTCCACTGGTCGAGCGGGCCGGGCGGATCGACATAGACGCGCCCCTGATCCATCGCCGGAATATAGACGAGGCCGCTCTTGGGGTTGAAGGACATCGCCTCGATATTGTGTGCGCCGAAGGGGGAGGGATAGACGATGGCGGCCTTGCCGCCCGGATAGCGGGCGGCCGGGTTTTCGACCGGGCGGCCGCTGTCCGTGTCGATCCGGCTGGCCCAGTTGACCGGCACGATGTTGCGCGCCGAGATCAGCTTTCCGCTGGCGCGATCGATGACGTAGAAAAATCCGTTCTTTGGCGCCTGCATCAGCACGTCGCGAGGCTTGCCGTTGATGGTCAGCCGCGCCAGCTCGATATCCATGGCGCTGTTGAAATCCCATGTCTCGCCCGGATTGGTCTGGTAATGCCAGACATAGGCGCCGGTATCGGCGTCCAGCGCCACGATGGAGCAGAGGAACAGATTGTCGCCGCCGCCGGGCGACCGGATTTTCTGGTTCCACGGGCTGCCATTACCGACGCCGATATAGATGCGGTTATATTTGGGGTCATAGGCCATGGCGTTCCACGCGGTGCCGCCGCCGCCATATTTCCACCATTGCCCGGTCCAGCTCTTGGCCGCCATCGCCATAGTGTCGTTTTCGAAGCCCAGCGCCGGGTCGCCCGGCACGGTGTGAAAGCGCCAGAGCCGGCGGCCGCTCTCCTGATCATAGGCGGTCACATAGCCGCGAACCGGAGCGAAATCGGCGCCGCCATGGCCGATCAGCACCTTGCCCTTGAAGGTCCAGGGTGCGCCGCTGATATAGCGCCCGTCCTCTTCCTCGACCGTCTGCACGCTCCAGGCGATATGCCCGGTGCGGGCGTTGATCGCGGTCAGCCGGCCATCGACGGTGCCCACGAAAATCTTGCCCGCATCATAGGACAGGCCGCGTATGCCCCAGGCGGCGCGCATCTTGTGCCCGGCCTTTTGCGTCGCCTTGAGATCGACATGCCAGAGTTCATGACCTGTCGACGCATGGAGCGCGCGGACATGATCATAGCCCGAAGCGAAATAGAGAATGCCGTCGACCGCCACCGGCGCCGACAGCGCGCTGCCGCCGTCATTGATGTCGTAGGACCAGGCCAGCCCCAGCCGATCGACATTGCCGTCATTGATCTCGCTGAGCGGGCTGTAATGATTTTCATCGATGCCGCCATAGCCCGGCCAGTCGCTGCCGTCGCTGCGCGGCGCATCGCCGGACGCGCAGGCGCCGAGCAGCAGCAGGAAGGGGAGGGCAAGCCGGCGCAGGCGCATCGCTGTCATCCCCCGATCGTCCGGTCGGACGGCCAGAAACGCTGGCGAAGCGCCTTTTTATTGACCTTGCCCATCGCGGTGCGGCCGATATCGTCCACCAGCTCATAGCCGCGCGGGCATTTGAAGCCGGCCAGGCTCGCCCGGCAAAAGGCGTTGAGCTCGTCGGCATGGGGCGGATCGGCGGGGTCGCGCGCAATCACCAGCGCCCGGGCTTCTTCCCCCATTTCGGCATTGGGCGCGGCTACGATGGCGATGTCGGCCACCTTGGGGTGGCGCAGCAATATCTGCTCGGCCTCGGCCGGGTAGATATTGACGCCGCCCGACACGATCATGTCCGACACGCGGTCGGTGATGAAGAGATAGCCGTCCTCGTCCAGATAGCCCATTTCGCCCAATGTGAAGATGCCGGGGGCGATATGCGCGGCGGCGGTCTTTTCCGGGTCGCCCCGATAGACGATGCCATGGCCGCTGCTGTCGCGAAAATAGACCTGGCCGATGCTGTTGGGGCCAAGTGGCTGGCCATCCTCGCCATAGATGATGGTTTCGAAGGGCGGCAGCGCGCGGCCGACCGAGCCCGGCCGCTCCAGCCATTCCTGTGAGGTGATGAAGGTGGTCGATCCCGCCTCGGTGCCGCCATAGGCCTCCACCAGCACGGGGCCGAACCAGTCGATCATCGCCTGTTTGACGGCGGGCGGGCAGGCGGCGCCGGTATGAGCGAGGCGCTGCATGCTCGACACGTCGTAGCGGGCGCGGACGTCCGCGGGCAGGGCGAGCATGCGCTGGAAATGAGTCGGCACCATCACCGATCCCGCGACCTTGTGCCGCTCGATCAGGGCCAGCGTGTGCTCGGCGTCGAAATGTTCGGTGGTGATGAGCGTCATGCCGCCGAAGACATTGCGCGCCATGCCCAGCGGCCCGGTATGATAGAGCGGCCCCACGGCGATGCCGGGCGACGGGGTGATGCGCGCGCGGATCGCCTCTGCGAGCGCACGAACAGTGGGCAGGCGGGGGAAATATTGCGGCGGTGTCTCGGTCGCCTTGGGGCGGCCGGTAGTGCCGGAGGTATAATGAAGATGCGGCAGCGGCGGGGCGTCCGGGTTCGGCTCGCCATCGGGGGCGTTGGCGATCCAGCTTTCCCAAGGGATGAGGCCGTCCTTTTCCGGACAGCGCCAACCGATGACGGTGGCCACCCCTGCCTCGCGCGCGGCGTCCAGCCCAGCATCGCAGGTTTCCGGTCCCACCAGCAGCGCGACGGCGCCGCTGTCCTTGAGGATATAGGCGGCCTCGGCGGGCTTGAGATGATAGCTGACGGGCACGCTGCTGATGCCCGCTTCCAGGCAGGCGACATAGGCGATGACGGTCTCGGCGCTGTTGGGTGCGAACACGGCGACGCGCCGTTCGGTGAGGTCCAGCAGGTTCAGCGCGTTGGCGGCGCGGTTGAGTATCGCGTCAAGGGCGATCCAGTCGAGCGTGACGCGCTCGTCGATCAGGGCCGGCTCGCGCCGCCGCTCGGGCGCAATCGCGCCAAGGGTCAGGGACATGGTGCTTCCTTTCGGGCAGCGATGGCGGCGCCGAGATAGCGCAGCGCCATGCGGAAGGAGATCAGCGCGACAAGCGCGCAGACGGTCACGACGAGCGCCAGCGACTGGCCCAGCGCCGCTTCGTCGGCGAAAATATATTGGGTAAGCGCCGCGACGATCGCCGGTCCTGCGCCAAGACCCAATATGGTGAAGACGAAGAGGAAGGCGGCGAGCATACGCGCGCGGATTGTCGGCGGCGCGATCAGCCCCATGATCGATGAGACATAGACCATGAAGGGCACGGTGATGAACTGCACCACGCAGTAACAGGCCAGGAAAATATAGGCATTGGTGGCAAAGAACATATAGGCCGCGACCGGCAGCAGGGCGAGGATGAGCCAGCTGTAGAAGCGCAGATGCGCGTCCTTCATGCCGCGCGCGAACAGCCGGTCGACGATCCAGCCATTCACGACCAGCGACAGCGCCGACACCATGTTCATCAGGCTGAGCGCCAGCCCATATTGCACCGGGCGCCAGCCGAAATGCCGCTCGATATAGGCGGGCACCCAGTTGGTCATCGAATAGCCGCACATGGCAAGGCAGGACGTGCCCACCAGCATCAATATCAGCAACCGGCCATGCGCTTGCAGAAAGGTGCGTATTTCTCCGCGCGCGGTGGGGGCGTGTTTCTTGGTTCCGCGCCGGCCCGGATCGGGGAAGGTGAACACCAGCAGCGCGATGAGCAGGCCGGGCAGGCCGACCATCATCATCACCAGCTGCCAAGGCTGGGCCGGGCCGTGGAAGGGAATATGGATGTCACGATGCAGCGTGGCGAAGGCGATGGCGATGCCGCCCAGCGCAAAGGCCGCAGCGGACCCGACCTTGCCCGCCATCTGGAAGGTGGAGGTCGCCCGGGTCAGCAGGCGGGGCGGGAAACCGTCGGCGATCAGCGAATAGGCGGCGGGCAGCAGCGCCGCTTCGCCCACGCCGACCATGATGCGGGCGAGCAACAGCGCCTCATAGCTTTCGGCAAAGCCGCAGGCGGTGGTCGCGACCGCCCAGAGCAACACCCCGCCGAAGATGATCCACCGGCGCGAAAAGCGGTCCGACGCCCAGCCGAGCGGCAGGCCGAAAATGGCGTAGAAGATGGCGAAGGAGGTCGACGTGACCATGCTAACCTGCACGTCGGTCAGGAGCAGATGCGCCTTGATCGGCGTCACCAGCATGGACAGGATCAGCCGGTCGATCCAGGACAGGACGTAGAGGGCGAACAGGACCGCCACCATCCACCAGGCGGTGGCCAGTCCCTGTCTTTCCTCTCCCGCGACATGCATCATCGGTCCTGCCCCTCTTCCTGATCCGGGTCAGCGCAGCGGCTGCGCGCTCAATTCCGCGATCTTGAGTTTGCCGAGCTGCGCCAGGTGAACCTCATCGGGTCCGTCGGCGAGGCGGAGATAGCGCGCGTTGACGAAGGCGGCGGCGGGCGGAAAGTCGCTCGCCATGCCGATCCCGCCGAACACCTGCATCGCCCGGTCGGCGACGGTCTGGGTCATGCGCGGGGCGACGACCTTGATCGCGGCGATCAGATCCTTCGCCACCTTGTTGCCATAGCGGTCCATCGCGTCGGCGGCCTTGAGCGTCAGCAGCCGTGCCTGTTCGATGTCGCAGAAGGACAGGGCGACGTCCTGCCGGATGCTGCCCTGTTCGGCGAGCTTGCGGCCGAAGGCGGTGCGGTTGCTGACGCGGTGCGCCATATATTCGAGCGCGCGCTGCGCCTGGCCGATGGTCCGCATGCAATGATGAATCCGGCCCGGCCCCAGCCGGCCCTGCGCGATTTCGAACCCGCGACCCTCGCCAAGGATCAGGTTCGCCTTGGGCACGCGCACATTCTCCAGCAGCAGTTCGGCATGGCCGCCGGGCGAGTGATAGCTGTGCAGCACGTCGAGCGGGCGGATGATGCGGATGCCCGGCGTGTCGGCGGGGATCAGTATCTGGCTATGTTGCCGGTGGCGTGGCCCGTCATTGGGCGTGCGGCCGAGCAGGATGAAGAGGCTGGTATGCGGATCGAGCGCGCCCGAGATCCACCATTTGCGGCCGTTGATGACATAGTCGTCGCCATCCGCGACGATGCTGGTTTCGACATTGGTGGCATCGGACGAGGCGACGTCCGGTTCGGTCATCACATAGGAGGAGCGTATTTCGCCCGCCAGCAGCGGCTTGAGCCAGCGCTCCTGCTGTTCGGGCGTGCCATAGCGCGCCAGCACCTCCATATTGCCGGTGTCCGGGGCGGAGCAGTTGAAATATTCCGACGCGCCGATCACCCGGCCCATCACCTCGGCCAGCGGCGCATATTCCAGATTGGTGAGGCCCGGGCTCCATTCGCCATATTCATGCGGCAGGAACAGGTTCCACAGGCCCGCCTCGCGCGCCTTCGCCTTGATCTCCTCCGTCCCTGGCCAGCGTTTCCAGAGATTGGCCGGATCATTGTGGAACCGGTCGCGCTCCTTCTCGATCGGATAGACATGCGCGTCCATGAAGTCGCAGAGCTGCGCGCGCAGCGCCTTCACCTTGTCGGAATATTCGAAATCCATAATATATCCCCGCAAAGACTAAATCGGTATCGGCGATCAGGTGAGCGTCAGCCCGCCATCCACCACCAGCGTCTGCCCGCACATGTAGGAGGCAAGCGGCGACGCCAGGAACAGCGCCACGCCCGCCATTTCGTCCACGCTGCCGAAGCGGCCGAGCGGTATGCGCGCGAGCGCCCGCGTGCGGCGTTCCTCGCTGTCCATCGTCACCTTGGTCATTTTCGTATCCACCAGGCTGGGCGCGATGCCGTTGACCCGGATGCCATCGCCCGCCCAGGCGACCGCAAGCGCGCGCACCAGGTTGACGGCACCGGCCTTCGACGCGGCATAGGCGGGATTGGCGTAGGTCGGCTTGAACGCGCCAATCGAACTGACCGCGATCATGCTGCCCCTGGCCGCGGCCAGCGCGGCATGGAAGCGGTTGGAGATATGCAGGATGGAGTCGAGATTGACCGCCATCACCCGGTCCCACCCCTCTCCGGTAAATTCCTGCCGCCGATAGAGGACGCTGCCCTGCGAATGGACCAGCACGTCCAGCCGGTCGAAGGGCGGCGGCGCGGCGGCGATGGCGGCTGGGTTGCCGACATCGACCTGGCTGTAGCCGAGGCCGGTCATGTCGGACCCTTCCTCCTGCGCATAATCGGCCGCGCTGGCGCGCGTGCCCCAGATATGGACCTGCGCGCCGCGCGCCCGAAAGGCTTGCGCGATGGCATTGCCGATCCCGCTCGACCCGCCGACCACCAGCACGGCCTTGCCCGTAAAATCCAGTTCCTTGTCCAAGGCGTCCGGTCCTTCCCGCATGTCAGTGAATAAGCGCGAGCGCGCGTTCGAAAAGATGAATGGCCCGGCCATGCAGCCGCTCGCCGATATCGGCGGGCGCCTTGCCCGCGCAGGCACGCGCATGGGTGCCCTCCAGAAGGATGGCGAGCTTGTAGCAGGCCAGCACATGATACCAGTCGATCGCCGCCAGATCCCGGTCCGACCCGGCCGCATAGCGCGCGACCAGTTCCGCAGCGGTCGGGAAACCGTCCCAGGGGCTGACCGCCACCGTGCTGGCGCCGCGCCCGTCGGGCCAGGTTGCCAGCAGCCAGCCCAGATCCAGCAGCGGATCGCCGATGGTCGCCAGCTCCCAGTCGACGATCGCCGCCAGCGCGGGGCCGTCATGGCGGTACATGACATTGGCCAGATGATAGTCGCCATGCATGATGCCGGGGCGGAAGTCGGCCGGGCGATGGCGGTCGAGCCAGGCGCCGATCCGTCCGACATCCGGCAGCGCGGCGATGCCGGGCCAGCCGGCGAATTCGGCATAGCCGGCAAGCTGGCTCTGCCAGCGGGCAACCTGCCGGCCGAGGAAATTATCGGGCTTGCCGAACGTGGCGAGGCCGAGCGCGAGATGATCCTGCGCCCCCAGCGTCGCGATCCCATCCGCCAGCGCCAGCCCCATGGCATGGCGCAGTTCGGGCGAATCGGCGTGCGGCGCGGGCAGCTGGCCCACCGGGTTGAAGCCGTCGACCGGCTCCATGAGGTAGAAGGCGCAGCCGAGCGGCGATTCCTCCTCACAGGCGGCGATCAGCGCGGGGTGCGGCACGTCCGTGCCGGCGAGCGCGCGCAGCAGCCGCGCCTCCCGCCGCATGGTTTCATTGCTGTTGGGGCGGGGATGGAGCGGCGGCCGGCGCATCACATAGGCGCGGCCGTCGCGGACGAAGCGCAGCAGGATATTCTGCGTTCCCCCCGCAAGCGGTGTCACATCGACGATCGGCCCGGAGCCAAGCTCCTGACCGTCCATCCATGTCGTCAGCACCGCTATGTCGACTGCCGATTCCACCTGGGCCTCCCCCTTTGTCTCGACTGTTGAGCCGTCGATTAGATCAATTGGATAATGCCCTTGACGAATGCACATTGCAATGAGAATTTGCACACATGGTCAGACTTCAATTCTCCAGTGTCGATGAGTCCCCGCGCCCCGCGGCGGCCGATCAGCTCAAGGCGGTGGCGCTGCGGCTCTTTGCCGAGCGGGGGGTGGATGGCGTTACGGTGCGGGAGATCGCTGCCGCCGCCGGGCAGAAAAATCATGGCGCCGTCGGCTATTATTTCGGGTCGAAGGAGGCGCTGGTCCGCGCCATCGTCATGGACGGCGCGATTGCGCTGGACAGCGCGCGCAACGAGGCGCTGGACACCCTTGAGGCGGGCGGCGGTCCCCGATCGATCCGGGAGGTGATCGACGCGATGATCCTGCCGGTGCTGGCGCTGCGCGATCCGCACTATGTCCGCTTCATCGCGATTTTTGCGATGACGCACAGGGACATGATGCTGGATGCGATCGATCCCGCCTGGAACGGGGCTTATGGCCGGTGCCTCGATCATCTGCGCCGGCTGACGCCCCATCTGTCGCCGGCGATCCAGAATCAGCGGTTCGTTTTCATGGGCGCCTATATCAGCGCTGTGCTGTCGGCGCGCCAGCGGGCGATCACCGATCAGAGCCGCGATCATCCCATGTGGAGCAGTCCGTCGAGCCTCGACCATTTCCTCCAGACGCTGGTGGCGCTGGTGGAGGCGCCGGTGGACATGGCGGCGCCGATGATGAAGGACATGAAAAAGCGGGAAAAAGCCGCAATGCTCGACCCGCCCGGCCTGATCGGCTGACGGGACGGTAGAGAAGAATGAGAAACGGGAGCGGGATAATGCAGACAAGGGTGAAGAGGGCAGGCCGGACAAGCCCCACGGCGGCGCAGCTGATCGACATGCCGCTGTCCCAATTGCTGCCGCTCGCCGCCGCGCTTCGGGACGAGGGCCATGGGCGCGTGCAGAGCTGGTCGCGCAAGGTCTTCATTCCGCTGACTCAGCTTTGCCGCAATCTCTGCCATTATTGCACCTTCTCGCAGCCGCCCAAGGCGGGGGAGAGCGGCTATATGAGCCGCGAAGAGATATTAGCGGTGGCGCGGGCGGGGCAGGCGGCCGGCTGCACCGAGGCGCTGTTCACGCTGGGCGACAAGCCCGAACTGCGCTTCCCCGCCGCGCGCGAGCAGCTGGCCCGGCTCGGGCATGACAGCACCCTGTCCTATGTGGCGGAAATGGCTGCGATGGTGCGGGACGAAACCGGCCTGCTGCCGCATATCAATGCCGGGGTGATGAGCCGTGACGAGATGGCGATGCTGCGCCGCGTGTCGGTGTCGCAGGGGCTGATGCTGGAGACGCTGTCGGACCGGCTGTGCCGCAAGGGCGGCGCGCATTACCGCTCCCCCGACAAGGAACCGGCCGCGCGGATCGAGACGATCCGGCTGGCGGGCGAACTGGCGATCCCCTTCACCACCGGCATCCTCATCGGCATCGGCGAAACGCGCCAGGAGCGGATCGAGGCGCTCGAGGCGATCCGCGACCTGCATGACGGCTATGGCCATATTCAGGAAGTCATCGTCCAGAATTTCCGGGCCAAGCCGCGCACCGTCATGGCCGCCGCGCCCGAGCCGCATATGGACGATCTGCTATGGACCATCGCGGCGGCGCGGCTGATCCTTGGCCCCGAGATGAATATCCAGGCGCCGCCCAACCTGTCGGCGGGCGATTTTTCCCGCCTGCTGTCGGCCGGGATCAATGATTGGGGCGGCGTGTCGCCGGTGACGCCCGACCATGTGAACCCCGAAGCGCCCTGGCCCGAGGTCGAGCGGCTGCGCATGGCGACCGAGGCGGAGGGGCGGATGCTGGTGGCGCGGTTGCCCGTCTATCCCGCCTATGTCGCCGATGGAGAACGCTGGCAGGATGCGGCGATGCACCGGCATATGCTGGCGCATAGCGATGCGTCCGGCTTTGCGCGGGACGATCGCTGGTCGCCCGGCATGGCGCTGCCGCCCCGACTGCCGCGCCCGTCGACCCTGCCGGTCGACCCGCGCATCGCCACGCTGGTCGCGCGCGCGTCGGACGGCGCCTTGCTGGAAGAGGAAGAGATCGCCGCGCTGTTCGAGGCGCGCGACGTCGATGTTGACCATATTTGCGAAAGCGCCGACCTGCTGCGCGCGCGGGAGGTCGGCAACGACGTCACCTATGTGGTCAACCGCAACATCAACTATACCAATATCTGCGTCTATAAATGCAGCTTCTGCGCCTTTTCGAAGGGCGACAAGGCGGAAGCGCTGCGGGGGCGGCCCTATGATCTCGATCTGGCCGAAGTAGTCCGCCGAAGCCGCGAGGCATGGGATCGCGGCGGCACCGAGGTTTGCCTGCAAGGCGGCATCCATCCGCATTATAGCGGCGGCACCTATATCGGCCTGGTCGAGGCGATCCGGGCAGCGGTGCCGCAACTGCATATCCACGCCTTCTCCCCGCTGGAGGTGTGGCAGGGGGCGGCAACGCTCGGCCTGTCGCTGGAGGCCTATCTGCGCCGGCTCAGGGAAGCGGGGCTGGATAGCCTGCCGGGCACGGCGGCGGAGATATTGGACGATGCGGTGCGCGCGCGCATCTGCCCCGACAAGCTTACCACCGACCAGTGGCTGGAGGTTGTCGAGGCGGCGCACAAGGTCGGATACCGGACCACCGCGACCATCATGTTCGGCCATGTCGACACGCCGCGCCACTGGGCGCGCCACCTGATCCGCATCCGCGACCTGCAACGGCGCACCGGCGGCTTTACCGAATTCGTGCCGCTGCCCTTCGTTCATATGGAAGCGCCGATGGCGCTGCGCGGACAGGCGCGGCTGGGGCCGACCTTCCGCGAGGTGCGGCTGATGCATGCCGTCGCACGGCTGGCGCTGCATCCGCATATCCGGTCGATCCAGACCAGCTGGGTGAAGCTGGGCGCCGAAGGGGCGAAGGCCTGTCTTCAGGGGGGCGCCAATGATCTGGGCGGCACGTTGATGAATGAGAGCATCAGCCGCGCGGCGGGTACGCAGCATGGCCAGGAAATGCCTCCCGCCGCCATGGAAGCGCTGATCCACGCCATCGACCGCGTGCCGCGCCAGCGCAGCACCGCCTATGGCGCGGTGGCGAGCGAGATACATGCCCGCGGCATGGCTGCGTCGGAGCTGGCGCCCGTCATCCTGACCGCACCCCAGAAGCGCCGGCGACCGGCGCAGGAAAAAGAGGAGAGCCTAGCATATGCAGAATGAGCCATTGGCAAGGATCGCCGTGCTGGGCGGCACCGGCAAGGAAGGCGGCGGCCTCGCCCTGCGCTGGGCGCATAAAGGCCATGCCGTCATCATCGGCAGCCGGACGGCCGAACGGGCGCAGGAGGCGGCGGACGCGATGAATGCGACGCTCGGCGGCACGCAGGTCAGCGGCGCGGCCAATGCGGATGCGGCGGCGGCGGCGGATATCGTCGTGCTGGCCGTTCCCTATGCCGCGCAGCAGGCGACGGTGAAGGATGTTCAGTCCGCGCTCGCCGGCAAGATATTGATCGACGTGACGGTGCCGCTGGTGCCGCCCAAGGTCAGCCGCGTCCAGCTGCCCGAAGGCGGATCGGCCGTCGAGGCGGTGCAGATAATGCTGGGCGATGGCGTGCGCGTCGTGTCCGCCTTTCAGAATATCAGCGCGCATCACCTCACCCGGCTGGACGAGGATATCGAGTGCGACGTGCTGGTCTGCGCCGACGACAGCGAGGCAGCCGATCAGGTGGTGGCGCTGGCGCAGGAGATCGGCCTGCGCGCCTGGAATGCTGGCCCCTTGTGCAATTCCGTTGTCGCCGAAGGGCTGACTTCGGTGTTGATCGCGCTGAACCGGCGGTACAAGGTGCCCGGCTCCGGCATTCGGATCACGGGAGTTTGAACCAGCAATCATGACCGGTGCATCGGCTCTCGTCACGCTCGCCGCCTTGGCTGATGTGCCCATGATCAGTCCCGGCGACGATCTGGCGACGGTCCTGCTTGCCGCCTGCGAGGCCAACGGGCATCAGCCGCGCGACGGCGATATTTTCGTGCTCGCGCAGAAGATCGTGTCTAAGGCGGAAGGGCGGGCGGTGCCTCTGGCGCAGGTGACGCCCTCGGCCGCCGCGCGCGACCTTGCCGCGCGATGCGGCAAGGATCCGCGCCTCGCCGAACTGATCCTGTCCGAAAGCGAGAAGCTGATGCGGGTGCGGCCCGGCGTGGTCATCGTGCGCCATCGGCTGGGCTTGGTGCTGGCCAATGCCGGCATCGATCAGTCCAATATCGCGCAGGATGGCGACGGCGTCGCGCTGCTCCTGCCGCTCGACCCCGATGCCAGCGCCGCCGCGCTGCGGCAGGAAATCCGCACGCGCAGCGGGGCGGACGTCGCAATCGTGATCATCGACAGCCTCGGCCGGGCCTGGCGCAAGGGCACGTGCGGGGTGGCGATCGGCGTTGCCGGCATGGCGAGCCTGCTCGACCTGCGCGGCGTACCCGACCTGCATGGCCGGCCGCTCCAGAGCAGCGAGCTGGGCCTGGCGGACGAAGTGGCCGCCGCCGCCTCGCTGGTCATGGGACAGGCGGGCGAGGGGCGGCCGATCGTGCTGGCGCGGGGGATCGGCCGGGGTGGTGAAAGCGCGGGCCGCGCGGCCGACCTGATCCGTGAGCCGGCGCTGGACCTTTTCCCATGACCGTCGTCGCCCTTGCCGGAGGAGTCGGCGGCGCCAAGCTTGCCAATGGACTGGCATCGATCCTGCCGCCCGGCGACCTCAGCATCATCGTCAACAGCGGCGACGATTTCGTCCATATGGGCCTCTATATTTCGCCCGACGTCGACAGCATGACCTATGCGCTCGCTGGCCTGAACGATGCGACGCGCGGCTGGGGCATGGCGGATGAAAGCTGGGCCTTCATGGACGCGACGCGCCGTCTGGGGGGCGAGGACTGGTTCAATCTGGGCGACCGCGACCTTGCGACCCATGTGCTGCGGACGGCGCTGCTCAAGGATGCGCCGCTGTCCGCCGTTACCGCCGACATCGCCGCGCGGCTCGGCATTGCCCAGCATATCGTGCCGATGAGCGACGATCCGGTCCGCTCCATCGTCCTGACCGACGAAGGCGAATTGCCCTTCCAGCATTATTTCGTCCGCCGCCAATGTGCGCCGCGTTTCCGCGCAATCCGGTTCGAAGGTGCGGAGCGCGCGCGGCCCAGCCCCGCAGCGCTGGCCGCCCTCGACGATCCGGCGCTGGAGGCGATCATCCTCTGTCCTTCCAACCCTATATTGTCGATCGACCCGATCCTGGCGGTGCCCGGTTTCCGCGAGCGGATCGCGGCGCGGCGCGTGCCCTGCGTGGCGCTGTCGCCCTTCATCGCCGGGCAGGCGGTGAAGGGGCCGGCGGCGAAGATCATGGGCGAAATCGGCCTGCCGACCACGCCGGCAACGATCGCGCGCCACTATGAAGGGCTGATCGACGGCCTTGTCATCGATGGCGCGGATGCCGGCGGGATAGGGGATGGCGGCGCGGAGGGCAGGCTGGCCGTGCGATCGAGCGATATATTGATGCGCGACGGCAAGCAGCAACAGCGGCTTGCGCGCGAGATGCTCGATTTCGCCGCCATCCTGGCGCGCGCGGACCGGTGAGCCTTTCCATCCTCATCCCCGTCCGGGGTTTTGCCGAGGGCAAGAGCCGCCTGTCCGCGCTGCTGTCGCGGGAGGAGCGGGCGATCTTGTGCCGCCGCTTCCTCGACCATGTGCTGGCGGTCGCCACCGACGCGCGGATGAAGGCCGACGTGCATGTCGTCAGTCCCTCGCCAGAGGTGCGCCGCTTCGCGCGCGACCGTGGCGCGCTGGTTCATGACGAGCGCGCGCCGGGGCATAATCCCGCGCTCGAAGCCGCGATGCGGGATTTGCCGCCGCACCGCCCGGTGCTGATCCTCAACATGGACCTGCCGATGCTGCGGGTCGAGGATCTGCTGGCGATGGTCGAGCAGGGCGCCGCCGCCGATATGGTGATCGCGCCGGATGAGGCGGGGGAGGGGACGAATGCGCTGCTGCTGGCGCGGCCGTCGCTGGTGACGATGCGCTTTGGCTGCGGCAGTTGCGCCGCGCATCTGGCGGACGCGGCGCTCAAAGGGCTGCGAAGCGGGATCGTGCGCCGCCCCGGCCTCGCCACCGATATCGATTTGCCCGAACATCTGAAAAAAATAGCTGCCTGTGCATAATCATCTTGGCGTCCTCCCGTCGGAAGGCTAGGCATAATCATGCACTATAGGGCAATATTGGGAGGATCGGATGGCAGAGGCATATATCGCCGCCGTGGCGCGCAGCGCCGGCGGTAAAAGGGGCGGCCGGCTTGCGGGCGTCCATCCGGCGGATCTGGCCGGGCGCGTCCTGGCCGGGCTGGTCGAGCGCAGCGCGATCGATCCCGCTGCGGTGGAAGATGTGATCATGGGCTGCGCCTGCCCCGGCGGCGAGCAGGGCGCGAATATCGCCCGCAATGCGGTGCTGGCCGGCGGCTTGCCGGAGTCGGTGCCGGGTACGCATGTCGACCGCCAGTGCGGCTCCTCCCAACAGGCACTGCATTTCGCCGCCGCCACCGTGATGGCGGGCCTGATGGACGTGGTGATCGCGGCCGGGGTCGAAAGCATGACGCGCGTGCCCATGGGCCTGCCCTGGACGCTGGCCGCCAAACATGGGTTCGGCACCTATCGCAGCCCGGCCATCGAGGCGCGCTATCCCGATACGCCGTTCAGCCAGTTTGGCGGCGCGGAGATGATGGCGCGCAAATATGGCTTCGATCGCGAGGCGCTCGATCGCTATGCGCTGGAGAGCCACCGCCGCGCCGCGCTGGCGACCGAGCAGGGCAAGTTCAGCGCGGAAATCCTGCCGCTGGAGGTGGAGGGCGAAGGCGGCGCGCCGCTGGTCCATGCCACGGACGAGGGTATCCGCTTCGACGCCAGTCTGGAGAAGATCGCCAGCGTCAAGCTGCTTCAGGAAGGCGGCGTGATCTCGGCCGCCAATGCCAGCCAGATTTGCGACGGCGCCGCCGCTTTGCTGGTCGTCAATGAGCGCGGCTTGAAAGCTCATGGGCTGACGCCGCTGGCCCGCATCCACACGATGACGGTGCTGGGCCACGACCCCGTCATCATGCTCGAAGCGCCCATTCCGGCGACCGAGCGCGCCATGACCCGGGCGGGCATGCGGATCGGCGATATCGACCTTTATGAAGTGAATGAAGCTTTTGCGCCGGTGCCGCTGGCCTGGGCTCAGGCGCTGGATGCCGATCCCGCGCGGCTCAATGTGCATGGCGGCGCCATTGCACTGGGGCATCCGCTCGGGGGATCGGGCGCCAAGCTGATGGCGACGCTGGTCAGCGCGCTGCACGATCGCGGCGCGCGCTACGGGCTTCAGACCATGTGCGAGGCGGGCGGCATGGCCAATGTGACCATCGTCGAGCGGCTTTAACGGGAGCGAGCAAAGGGGGGAGCCGCGCGCTCCCCCCTTGTCGTTCATGCCCTTATTCGGTTGCGTCGAGCAGCCGGCGGGCGATGACCTGCGCCTGAATCTCGCCTGCGCCCTCGAAAATATTGAGGATGCGCGCGTCGGCCAGCAGCCGGCTTACCGCATATTCGGTCGCAAAGCCGTTGCCGCCATGGATTTGCAGTGCATTGTCCGCCGCCGCCCAGGCGACCCGCGCGCCGATCAGCTTCGCCATGCCTGCTTCCAGATCGCAGCGTTCGCCCTCATCCTTGCGGCGGGCGGCGAAATAGGTGAGCTGGCGCGCGCCCATGATTTCCGCCGCCATCATCGCCAGCTTGTTGGCGACGCGCGGAAATTCGAAGATCGGGCGGCCGAACTGCTTGCGGTCGAGTGCGTAGGACAGGCCGATGTCGAGCGCGGCCTGCGCGACGCCGATGGCGCGGGCGGCGGTCTGGATGCGCGCGCTTTCGAACGTCGCCATCAGCTGCTTGAAACCCTGCCCCTCCACCCCGCCGAGCAGATTTTCGGCGGGCACACGGAACTCGTCGAAACCGATCTCATATTCCTTCATGCCGCGATAGCCGATCACCTCTATCTCGCCGCCGCTCATGCCGGGGCTGGGGAAGGGGTTATCATCCGTGCCGCGCGCCTTCGGTGCGATCAGCATCGACAGGCCGCTGTAATTTTTCGTGTCGGCGTCCGTGCGCACCAGCAGCGTCATGACGTCCGCTCTGGCGGCATGGGTGATCCAGCTTTTATTGCCGTTCACCCGATATTCGCCGTCCACTCGCACCGCCCGGCTCCGCAGCGCGCCCAGATCGGATCCGGTGTCCGGCTCCGTGAAGACTGCCGTGGGCAGGATGGAGGCGTCGGCGATGCGGGGCAGCCAATGGCTTTTCTGCGCGTCGGTGCCGCCGGTCAGGATCAGTTCGGCCGCGATTTCGGACCGGGTGGCAAGGCTGCCGACGCCGATCCAGCCGCGCGACAGCTCCTCCGACACCACGCACATGGCGGTCTTGCCCATGCCCAGCCCGCCAAATTGTTCGGGAATGGTCATGCCGAACACGCCCATCTCGCCCAATTGCTGTACCAGCGAAAGGGGGATGAGTTCGTCCTGCAAATGCCACTGATGGGCGTGGGGCACGACCTGTTCGTTCGAAAAGGCGAAAAACTGATCGCGGATCATGTCGAACATGTCGTCGAGGCCGCACTGTTCCAGCGTGGCGCGGCCGCGCGCCTCCACCAGATGGCGGGCGATGGCGGTCTTTACCGCCTGACCGCCGCCGCGTCGGACGAGCGTCTGGAATGCGGGGGCGTCGAGCGCCGACAGATCGTCGCACAGGTCGGCCGGCCGGATCGTCTCGCCCTGGTTCATGGCGATGCCGCCCAGCATCTGGGCGCCATATTCCGCGAACAGCAGCTGCGCCAGCAGCGCCTCGATCTCGCCGAAACTGCCCTGCGCGTTCAGTCGCGCGGCCCAGCCGGCGACTTCGCGCATCATTTCGGCATAGGCTGCGAACCAGCCATATCCATGGACAATATGCTGCTCGACATCGGCAAGACGACGGTCAACCCGGCCATCCGGCCCGGCGATGCGCGCGGCAACCTGCGGCCGGGCGCACAGCAGAAACTCCTGTGCCGCATCCGCCGCGCCGTTCAACAGGCTCGGCAGATCGGGCAGCAGCAACATGGGCCGATCCATCTGGTCCGTCGCGCTCATGCGTCGCCTGCTTGTTTCTTGTTGGCGCTGGCCATCGCCTTGGCATCCAGCCCGCCGACAAGATGGCCGGTCATCAGCTGATTATGGGCATGGGCCAGATGATGCATGTGGAAAACCCCGTCCATCGCCTGTCGCTTGCCACGCAGTTCCTCGACGAAACCGACCGCCTGTTTGGTGAGCGTCAGGCCGAAACTGTCCCGCTCGGCCAATTCGGCCGCGATCTTCGCCACTTCTTCGGCCAGTTGCTCGCGGGGGAAAATCTCGTTCACCATGCCAAACTGCCAGGCGCGTTGCGCGGGCATGCGCCGGCCGAGATAGAGAAGCTCCCGCGCGATGCGCGGCGGCAGTTCGAAGGCATGGGCGAAATATTCGACGCCCGGTTGCGCCATCCGCACGGTGGGGTCCTGAAAGAACGCATCTTCAGACGCGATGATAAGATCGCATATCCAGGCGAGCATGAGTCCGCCGGCGATGCAGGCGCCCTGCACCATCGCGATGGTCGGCTTGGGGATGTCCTGCCAGCGGCGGCAGAGGCCGAGATAGGCGTCCTGTTCCAGCACATATTGGCGTTCCGCCCCGCCCCGGCTCAGATGATTGGGCCAAAGATGCGTGCGCTCACGCTCCATATGCGTGTCTTTTTCGGCCGTGCCGATGTCATGGCCGGCGGAGAAATGCTTGCCTTCGCCGCCCAGGACGATGACCTTGACCGCATCATCCTCCACCGCGCGCTTGAAAGCCGCGTCCAGTTGGCCAAGCAGGCGGTAATTCTGGGCGTTGCCGCAATCCGGCCGGTTCAGCATGATCCAGGCCACGGCCTTGTCGACCCGGTAGGTGACGAATGCGGGTTGTGCGTCTTGGGACATCCTGCCCTCCTTCAGCGCGGCGGCATGCGCAGGCCGCCATCCAGCCGCACATATTCGCCGTTGCAATAGTCATTCTCGATCATCGCCAGCGCCATGGCGGCGAATTCATCGGGGTGACCGAACCTTTTGGGAAAGGGGACGGTCGCGCTCAGGGCGTCGCGGACCTTGTCGCTGGCGCGTGCCATCAGCGGCGTGTCGAAAATGCCGGGCAGGATCGCGTTGACGCGAATGCCTTCCCCCATCAGGTCGCGCGCCATGGGCAAAGTCAGACTGACGATGCCGCCTTTCGACGCGCTGTAGGCCGCCTGGCCGATCTGCCCGTCGAGAGCGGCGGCGCTCGACGTGTTGATGATGACGCCCCGGGCGCCGTCGTCGAGCGGGTCGAGCGTCAGCATGCCGGCGGCGGATTTCGCGCAGCAGCGGAATGTGCCGATCAGGTTGATCTGGATGATGCGTTCGAACTGGTCGGTGGGGAAGGCCTTGATGGCGCCGGTCTCGCGGTCGCGGCCGGCCGTCTTGATGACATTGCCGGTCCCGGCGCAGTTGACGATGATCCGTTCCTGCCCCTGCGCTGCCCGCGCGGCGGCAAAGCCCGCATCGACCGAGGCCTCGTCGGTGACGTCGACCTTGCAGAACGTGCCGCCGATCTCGGCCGCGACCCGTGTTCCGCTTTCCTCGTTAAAGTCGAACAGCGCGACCTTGACGCCCCTGGCGGCCAGCGCCCGCGCGGTCGCTTCGCCCAGCCCCGATGCGCCACCGGTGACGATGGCGGCGATTTGCTTGTCCAATATCATAAGGTCAGACCCTCTCTCTTGTCGGGCGCTGGGCGATGGCGCCTTCGGCCGCCAGCGCATCCAGCGCGGCGTCGTCCAGGTCGAGCCATTCGCCCAATATCTCCCGGCTCTGCTCGCCCAGACGCGGCGGGCAATGGCGATAGCGGGCGGGCGTCGCCGACAATTTGCCCGGATAGGCGACGGTCGGTATCTCGACGCCATCCTCTTCCCGCACGAAGCGATGCACCGTCTCGCGCGCCTCGATGAACGGATCGTTGAACACATCCTCGATGCTGTTGACCGGCCCGGCGGGCACCCCCTTGGCGACGAAACGCGCCATCAGATCATCACGGCGGAAAGGGCGCACCAGATCCTGCACGATGCGCTCTATCTCGTCCCGATTGACCAGCCGCTGCGCGCTGGTGGCGAAGCGGGGGTCGGTGCCCAGTTCGGGCTGGCCCAACTCGGTACAGAGCGCGCGATATTGGCGGTCGTTGCCCACGGCGATGATCATCATGCCGTCCGCGACCTCAAAGGTCTTGTAAGGCACCACCGTCGGATGCCGGTTGCCCAGCCGCCCCGGCACGATCCCGCCGACGAGATAATTCATCCCCTGATTGGCCAGCATCGCGATCTGCGTGTCGAGCAGCGAAATGTCGATCTGCTGCCCCTCGCCGGTGCGTTCGGCGTGGCGCAGCGCCATCAGGATGGAGACGGTGGCGAACATGCCGGTCGACAGATCGGCCATCGCCACCCCCGCCCGCAACGGTCCGCCATCTTCCTCGCCGGTGATGCTCATGAAGCCGCCCATGCCCTGCGCGACGAAATCATAGCCGCCGCGATCGACATAGGGGCCGGTCTGGCCGAAGCCGGTGATGGAGCAATAGACGAGGCGCGGATTGACCGCGCGCAAGCTGTCATAGTCGAGACCGTATTTCTTCAGCCCGCCGACCTTGAAATTTTCGACCAGAATGTCGGCCTGCGCGGCGAGCTTGCGGATCAGCGCCGCGCCGGAAGGCGTCGCCAGATCGATGGCGGCCGACCGTTTGTTGCGGTTGCAGGACAGATAATAGGCGCTGGTGCCGATCTCGGCCGCGTCATCCGCGCCGGTCAGATAGGGCGGTCCCCAGGCGCGGGTATCGTCGCCCGCACCGGGCAGCTCGATCTTGATCACGTCGGCGCCGAAATCGGCCAATATCTGCGTCGACCAGGGACCGGCCAGCACCCGCGATAGGTCGAGAACCTTCACGCCATCCAGCGCCTGGCCGCTCACCGCCGGGTCTCCCCGCGCCCTGCTGTACCGAAGACTCGCATCCGCTCCCCATCCGATCGTTCATGCTCTCGTTAAGCCGAGTCATAGCGGTCGGGCGGGGGCAAGACAAGAATTATTGCACTATAGGATACTTTTCGGAAGCTATTTGGTCGCCGCCTTGAGATAGGCGATCAGGTTGGCACGATCCGCCGCATTGGGCAGGCCGGCAAAGATCATGCGATTGCCCGGAACGGTGTTCCGCGGCTTGGCGAGGAAGGCGTCGAGCGTCTTGGCGTCCCAGCGTATCTTGGCTTTGCGCATGGCCGGCGAATAGGCGAAACCCGCCTCCGCCCCCGATGTCCGGCCGAAAATACCCGACAGGTTCGGGCCGAGCTTCTTTGGCCCCGGCTTCACGTCATGGCACACCGCGCAGCGCGCGAAGACGGCCTTTCCCTTGGCGGCATCGCCTGTCTGCGCGAAGGCCGTAGCCGGCAGGGTCGTCGCAATGGCAATGCCCGTGAGAAGTGCGATTGTCCGCATTCCGGCATCTCCTTTCCTTATCCGTCGATTCTGTACCGACGTGCAATGTTATTTAGCCGATCCAGTCTGAACGCTGGTTGAAGGGAAGGGGGGCGATCTCGCCCACGGCTATGGTCAGGCCCGCTCGAAAATCGCCGCCAGCCCCTGACCGCCGCCGATGCACATCGTCTCAAGCCCGAAACGGCCGTCGCGCCGATGCAGCTCGCGCAGCAGGGTGGCGAGGATGCGTCCGCCGGTCGCGCCGATCGGATGGCCGAGCGAAATGCCCGATCCATTGACGTTCAGCTTGTCCCGATCGTCCCAATTCCACCCTTTGAGGCAGGCCAGAACCTGCGGCGCAAAGGCCTCGTTCAGTTCGACAAGGTCGATATCCTTCCAGCCCATGCCCGTGCGCGCGAACAGCCGTTCGACCGCCGGCACCGGCCCGATGCCCATGCGCGAAGGATCGCATCCCGCCGCTGCCCAGCTATGCAGATAGGCCATGGGTTCCAGGCCAAGCTCGTCCAGCCTGTCCTCCGCCACCACCAGGCATGCGGCGGCCGCGTCATTCTGCTGGCTGGCATTGCCCGCCGTCACCACGCCGTCGGCCTCGATCGGGCGCAGCAGCGCCAGCGTTTCCGCTGTCGCATCGGCGCGGATGCCCTCATCCCGCGCAAAGCGGATCGGGTCGCCCTTGCGCTGGGGCACCATCACGGGAACCAGCTCATCGTCGAACTTGCCGTCCGTCCAGGCGGCGGCGGCGCGCTGGTGGCTCATCGCCGCATAATCGTCGCACTGCTCGCGGGTGATGCCATAGTCGCGCGCCAGATTATTGGCGGTTTCGATCATGCCGCTGATGACGCCATAGCGCGCGATCGGTTGCGACATGACCCGACCGCGCGTCAGCCTGTCGTGAAATTGCGTCGATCCCGACCGGGCGCCCCAGCGGTGGTCGATGGAATAATATTCGACATTGGACATGCTCTCGACCCCGCCGGCGACGACGATGTCGGCCGCGCCGGTCTGGATGCGCATGGCGGCATCGATTACCGCCTGAAGGCCCGATCCGCAACGCCGGTCCAGCTGAACGCCCGGAATCGATTCCGGCAAGCCGGCGGCCAGCGCCGACCAGCGACCGATGCATGGCGCCTCGCCATTGCCATAGCCTTGCGAAAAGACGACGTCATCGATCCGTTCGGGGTCGATACGCGTCCGCTCGACCAGCGCGCGGAGGATGACGGCGCCAAGATCGCCGGCCGTCATCGACTTGAGCGATCCGCCATATTTGCCGACGGCGGTACGGATAGGGGCGACGATAGCGGCTCTGCGCATGATTTCGGTCCTTTTCGTGACGGTCAGGCGGCCGCTTCGGCCTGGCGGATCATCTGGCGGGCGATGATCGTCTGCTGGATCTGGCTGGTGCCTTCGTAGATGCGCAGCAACCGTACATCGCGATAGAAGCGTTCCACCTTATATTCCGCCATATATCCGGCGCCGCCATAGATTTGGACGGCGCGATCGGCGATGCGGCCGACGGCTTCGGACGCATGATATTTGAGCGCCGCGCATTCCAGGCTCACCGGCTCTCCCGCGTCGAATCTGGCGGCGACCGACTGCATCAGCGCCTGCGTCGTCAGCATGTCGACCTTCATGTCGGCAAGCATGGCCTGCACCAGCTGAAAGTCGGCGATGCGTTGCCCGAACTGCTTGCGCTCCAGGGCATAATGCAGCGCCATGTCGATCAGGCGGTGACACATGCCGAGCGCCACGGCGGCGATATGGATGCGCCCCCGGTCCAGCACCTTCATCGCGGTCTTGAACCCGCGTCCCGGCACGCCGCCGATGATGTTGGCGGCCGGCACGACCACATCGTCGAGGATGACGTCGGTGGTGATCGACCCTTTTTGCCCCATTTTCTTGTCGGGCTTGCCGAAGGAAATGCCGGGCGTGTCGGCGGGGAGGATGAAGGCGGAAATGCCCGCCGATCCCTTCACGTCCAGCTCCGTGCGCGCCATCAGCGTGAAGAGGCTCGCGCGCGGAGCGTTGGTGATATAGCGCTTGGTGCCGCTGATCCGATAGCTGTCGCCGTCGCGCGCGGCAACGGTGCGGAGCGACCCGGCATCCGAGCCTGCTTCCGGTTCGGTCAGGGCGAAGCTCGCAATGGCTTCCCCGGTGGCGAGGCGGGGGAGCCAGCTGCGCTTCTGCTCCTCGGTCCCGTCGATGACGATGCCCTGGCTGCCGATCCCGACGGTGGTGCCGATGACCGAACGGAACACGACGGAGGCGCGCGTAATCTCGCTGATGATGGCGGCTTCTTCCGCCATGGTGCAGCCAAGGCCGCCATAGTCCTGCGGGATCGACAGGCCGAACAGGCCCATGTCGCGCATCTGCTGGATGATGGTCTCGGGAACGGCGTCCGCCTCCTCCACTTCATCCTCGGCCGGGATCAGCTTTTCGGCGACGAAGCGCTGCACGGTGGCGCGGAACAGATCGAACGTCTCGGCGTCCATGGAAATTCTCCTCTCCGGGCGGATGCGCCCAGCCTTACCGCCAAGCCGGGGCGGAGGTCAAATAATATTGCACTATGGGTTAGTATTAGGCGATCAATAGTCGATCTCTGCGACCATGGCCTCATGGCCGTCGCACCGGATCGCGCGGCACTGGCCCGGCGCATCCTGGCGCAGCAGAACCTCCTGCCCGCAGAGCAGCGGCGCGACCGCGCGAAAGACGAAGCGGCGCGGCTCGCGATCGCCTTTCCGCGCCAGTCCGTGCAGCTTTGCGGCCGTGAAGGGGCCGTGGATCACCAGCCCGCCATAGCCTTCCTCATCGCGTGCATAGGGGAGGTCATAGTGGATGCGGTGGCTGTTGAAGGTAACGGCCGAAAAGCGGAAGAGATCGATAGGGCTGGGCGTCCAGCATGTGTCGGCCGGCTGGCGATCGACGGCTGCCGGTTCGATGGCGGCGATCGGAGCACCGGCGTCGCGATAGACGATGGTCTGCGTCTCCCGAACCCGTTCCGCTCCGGCCTGAACTATGCGATGGTCGACGGTGACGAAGACGAGCGCGCCGGTTCGCCCCTGTTTCGCCACGACGTCGACGATGCGGGACGTCCGGGTCGCTTCCCAGTCGAGGATGAGCGGCGCGCCGAATTGCATGTCGGATGCCGCGAACATGCGACGCGGCAGGCTGACGGGCGGCAGGAAGCCGCCCCTTGCGGGATGCCCGTCCGGCCCGATGTCGTCGGCTCCGGCGACGGGCAGGAAATAGGCCCAGTGCGCGAGCGAGGGCAAACTCTTCTCCACGTCGAGCGGTTCGCCCAGCGCCGCGGCGAAGCGGACAAGGCTGGTCCGGTCGAGTATTTCGCTGCGTTCCTCGGTCCTGCCGATCCAGGTCCGCCAGTGCGCGATGTCCGTTTCGCTGATGCTCATGCGACAAGCCCCTCATCATGCAGCCGGCCGATGGCGCCGCTGTCCAGCCCCAATATTTCCGCGAGGATCTGGTCGCTATGCTGGCCAAGTGTCGGCGCCGGTGCGGCAGGGCTGCGCGCTTCGCCCGCCAGCGTGCCCGTCGCGCCCGACGTCGGATAGGACAGGCCGCTTGGATGCTGCACCATGTCGAACAGCGGGTTGGCAGTGAACAGCCGCGCGTCGCCATTCACGGCTTGCGACAGGCTCTGATATTCGCCCCAGGTCACGCCCCCGGCGTCGAATGCCGGTTTCAGTTCATCCGAACTCAGCCCGGCGAAGGCCGTCTCGAACAGCGGAAACAGCCGGTCGCGATGCTCGAACCTTGCGCCCTCGTCGGCGGCGAAGCCCACGCCCAGCTCGGTTTCCAGCGCCGCCACCGCTTCCTCCAGATGCAGCGTCTTCAGCAGGCCCGACCATTGGCGGGGGGTGATGGCGACGACGATCAGTCGCTTGCCATCGGCCGTGACGAAGTCGCGCCCGAACGCTCCGAACAGGTCGTTGCCCATGCGCGGGCGGTCTCCCTGCGTCAGCACTTCGGCGACCGAACCCAGATGCGACAGGCTGGACGCGGCGAGATCCGACAGCGGCAGGCGGATTTCCGCGCCCTGGCCGCTCGCCCGCCGGCGCAGCAGCGCGGCGGTCATGGCGAAGGCGGCATAGGCGCCGCCTAGCAAGTCCCAGGCGGGCAGCACATGGTTGACCGGCCGCATGTCATCGGCGGGGCCGGTCATGTGCGGAACGCCGACGGCGGCGTTGATGGTATAGTCGACCGCCGGTGATCCGTCCGCCCACCCCATGACGCGCAGGCTGATGAGGTCGGGGCGGCGCGCGGCGAGCGCCTCATGGCTCAGAAAGCCATGAACGGGATAGTTGGTCAGGAACAGGCCCGCATCGTCGCCCGGCGCGGTGGCGATGGCGATGGCCAGTTCCCGCCCCTCCGGCCGGCGCAGGTCGAGGGCGATGGACCTCTTGCCCTTGTTCAGCCCCTCCCAATAGAGGCTCTGGCCACTGGGCGCGAGCGGCCAGCGCCGATAATCGGGACCGCCGCCGATCGCGTCGAACCGAATGACGTCCGCGCCCATCTGCGCCAGGTGAAGGCCGCAGGACGGCCCGGCGATGAAGGCCGCGCCTTCGACGACGCGCACCCCTTTCAACATCTGATACATAATCGCTGCTCCGGTAGGCGGTCAGCCGTTGGACAGCCGCACCAGCGTGCGGCCCATATTGGCGCCGGTAAACAGTCCCCAAAAGGCATCCAGCGCCCGGTCGATGCCCTCATAGACGGTCTCGGCAGAGGCCATGCGCCCCTCTTCATTCCAGCTGGTCATGCGCGCGACCATCTCCGATTCGAGATCCCGGTGGTCGAGCGCGATATAGCCCTGCATGCGGATACGCTTGGTCATCAACATGGTAAGGTTGCGCGGCACGGTCGGCGCGTCGGTCACATTATATTGCGAAATCATGCCGCACACGGCGACGCGGGCATAGTCATTGGCCAGCGACAGCGCCGCTTGAAGATGATCGCCGCCGACATTGTCGAAATAGACGTCGATGCCGCTCGCGCCGATCGCCTTGACCTCGCGGGCCAGCGCTTTGGTCAGGCTTGGCTCGGCCTTATAGTCGATGGCGGCGTCCACTTTGAGCGTGTCGCGCAGGAAGGCGACCTTGGCCGGTCCGCCCGCCGATCCGATGACCTTGTGGCCAAGGTTGCGGGCAATCTGGCAGGCGATGGAGCCGACCGCCCCGGATGCGGCGGATATGAACACGACATCGCCCGCCTTCAGGCCGGCAATATGCATCAGCCCGGCATAGGCGGTAAGGCCCGGCATGCCGGCGAAACAGAGCCATGCCTGGGGCGGCAGGCCAAGGCCGGCCCGGGGTTCGAGCGCGCTGGCGGGCGCAGTGAAAGCCTCCCGCCAACCAAGCCGGGAAAAGACAAGGTCGCCGGGCTTGAAGGCCGGGTCGCCCGAGGCGATCACGGTGCCGATGGCCGGCCCTTCCATGGCGGCGTCGAGCGCGAAGGGCGGAACATAGCTTCGCGCGTCGCTCATCCGGCCGCGCATGGCGGGATCGACCGCCATCCACAGGTTGCGGACCTGCACCTCGCCCGGTCCGGGCGCGGGCACAGGCACGGCGACGGTCGTGAAATCCTCCGCCACCGGAGTGCCGACGGGCCTTCGCACCAGCCTTATTTCACGGGATTCCATCCTCTGCCCTCCCTCAAAAGCCGTTCAGCCGCGCCCAGCGCTCGCGGTGCCAGGCGGTCGATCCGTAGCATTGCTCCGCCACGCGGGCGCGCTTGAGATAAAGGCCGGCATCATGTTCATGCGTCATGCCGATGCCGCCATGGAGTTGCACCATCTGCGACGACATGCGCTGGATCGTCTCGCCCGCCATCGCCTTGGCCAGAGAGGCCAGCGTGGGGAGGGCAGGATCTTTTTCGTCGATGGCGGTCAGCGCCGCCTCGACCGCCGATCGGGTCAGCTGCAATTCGCCGAACAGGTCGGCGGCGCGGTGCTGGAGCGCCTGGAAGGAACCGATGACGGCGTCGAACTGCACCCGCGTCTTGAGATAATCGACCGTGGTGTCGAAGGCCTGCGTCGCCGCGCCCAGCATTTCGGCGGCGATGCCGGGTGCCATATGGTCCATGATCGCCTCGATCAACTCCGCGCCCGCACCGACATCTCCCAGCACGCACTCCGCCGGCAGGCTGACGGCATCGAGCGTCAGCATCGCCGGCCTGCGGGCGTCGATCTGGTCGAGCGCGCGGCGCTCGACGCCGGGCTGCGACGGGTCGAGCAGGAATAGCGTCAGGCCCGACCGATCGCCGACATCGCCCGATGTGCGCGCCGCCAGAATGACGAGATTGGCGGCCATGCCATCCTGCACCGGGCGTTTCTGCCCCGACAGCCGCCATTCCTCGCCCGATCGCGTGGCGGTCGTGGCGATCCGTTCCGGCGCGAAATGGGCACCTTCCTCCAGCGCCAGCGTGCCGATGACGGAGCCGTCCGCCAGCGCCGGCAGCCAGCGCGCCTGCTGATCCTCGCTGCCGCCAAGGCGCAGCGCGGTCACGGCGCCCATGGCGGAACTGAGCAGCGGGGAGGCGGCGAGGGTGCGTCCCAGCGCTTCGAGGATCAGGCCAAAGCTGCGATAGCCGAAATCCGACCCGCCTTGTGCTTCGGGCACGAGAATGCCGGTCCACCCCATCTCGATCATCTCTGCCCATGCGCGGGGATCATAACCGGTCGCGTCGGGGCGGCCGCCGCCGTCATGGCCGTACAGGTCGCGCAGCGCCGTTACCGGCATCCGATCGCGCGCCCAGTCCCCCGCCATGTCCCTCAGCATCTGCTGTTCGTCGTTCAGCACCGCCATGGCGCGTCCTCCCAATCCCTTGTCTTGCTCGTCATCCCGGCGGCTTCAACCAGGCAGGCCCAGCGTTCGCTTGGCGGTGATATTATTCTGCACTTCGTAGCTGCCGCCATAGATGGAGAAGGCCTTGCTATGCAGCCAGGCGCGGGTCGCTTCCCGTTCGGCCTGGCTATAGTCGTCGCCCGACCAGCCCAGCCCGCGCGCGCCCATCAGCTCCACCAGCAGCTCGCTGCGTTCCTGCACAATGTCGGACCAGAGATTCTTGAGCGTCGACACCCCGTTGCTCGGGCCGCCCTGCCGTGTTTCCTCGGCAAAACGGCGCACCGTCGCCATATAGGCGGCGTGCCGCATGCCGTTGCGCACCAGCCGCGCGCGCAGGTCGGGGGAATCGATGCGCCCCTGCGCATCGGTGCCCAGATAGGCATGGCCCAGCGGCGCCAGCGGCGTGATGTCCGCCTTCACCTCCGACAGGCTGTTGCGTTCAAATTGCAGCAGGCGCTTGGCGATGGTCCAGCCCTGATTGACGTCCCCGACCAGATTGCCCTTGGGCACGCGCACATCGTTGAAGAAGACTTCGCAGAAATGGGTCGATCCGCTGATGAGCACGATCGGTCGGGCCTCGATCCCTTCCGACTGCATGTCGATCAGCAGGAAGCTGATGCCGCCCTGCTTGCGGCTGCTGTCGGTGCGCACCAGCGCGAAACACCAGTCCGCCTGATCCGCGCCCGATGTCCAGATTTTCTGGCCGCTGACCAGCCAATGATCGCCCATGTCGGTGCAGCGCATCTGGAGCGAGGCAAGGTCGGACCCTGCGCCCGGTTCCGAGAAACCCTGGCACCAGCGCCGCTCATGGCTGGCGATCCACGGCAGATGCTCCAGCTTCTGGGCCTCGTCGCCGAACTCCAGCAGCGTGGGGCCGAGCATCATCGTGCCATAGCTTCTGATCGGGTTGAAGCCGCCGATGGCGGTCAGTTCCTGCCCGATGATCTTCGCCTGCGCCTCGCTCAGGCCGGCGCCGCCATGGCGCGGTTCCCAGGTGGGCACGCCCCAGCCCTTGCGCGCCATGCGCTCGCGCCAGAGCTGATAATCGGCATTGGCTTCAGCCGCGTGACGGTCGCCCTGAAACAGCAGGCCGGGGACGCCGGCCAGCGACGCGGGGAAGTTGGCCGTCAGCCAGGCGCGCGCCTCCTCACGGAACTCCCGATCCTCGCCTGCCATGCTGTCCACCATCATCCTGTCCTTCCCCACGCGGTCATCCGCTCGTCCGTTCATCGCCGGGATGCTCATCCGCTATGCTTTGCTTATGGAAATTCTGCACGGGTGGCTAGATATAAATTGCACTACAGGATAGATTCTGCTGATCTGACTGAGGGGCATGATATTCTATATTATGCACCATCGGGCAAAATTGAGCCAATAGAGAGAGGTGAGGTGAAGGATGGAAGCGATGCCGCACAACGATAATCCCGCCCATGTGCCGCCGCATTTAGTGGGCGATTTCAACCTGTTTACCTCACCCGGCATGCGGCCCACGCCCGATGGCGATCCGCAGGCGGCGACGGCCGTGGTGCATGATGGTCCGCCGATCTTCTACGCACCGATGAACAGCCGCGACGGCCGGGGCAGCTGGATCATTACCCGGGCGCAGGATCAGCGGCGGGTGCTGCAAGACCCGGAAAGTTTTTCCAGCCATCGCAATATCTTCGCGTCCGCGCTGGGCGAAGACTGGCCGATGATCCCGCTCGAACTCGATCCGCCGGACCATGGCAAATTCCGCTCGCTGCTCAATCCGCTGCTGTCGCCCCGGCGGGTCATGGATCTTGAGCCGGCGGTGCGGGCGCGCGCCCGGTTCCTGATCGATCGCGTCGCGAGCGCGGGCAGCAGCTGCGATGTCATGCGCGACTTCGCCTTTCCGTTTGCGGTCAATATCTTCCTGCGCTTCCTGGGCCTTGGTGACGCGCGGCTGGATGAATTTGTCGGCTGGGCCGGCGACCTGCTGCACGGCGATCAGGTCCAGCGGCCTGCGGCGGCCCGGCGCATCGTCGCCTTCATCGACGATCTTGCCGCCCGGCGTCGCGCCGATCCGGTGGAGGATTTCATGTCCTTCCTCATCAAGGCGGAGGTGGACGGGCGAGCGCTCACCGATCTGGAGATACGCGGTACGGGCGTGCTGCTGTTCGTGGCCGGGCTCGATACGGTGGCCTCGGCCATCGGCTTCGACCTCAACCATCTTGCGCGCCATCCCGACGATCAGCGGCTGTTGCGCGCGGAGCCGTCGCGTATTGCGCTCGCCGCCGAAGAGATGCTGCGCGCCTTTCCCACGGTGCAGATGATCCGGGTCGCGACGCGCGATATGGAGTTTGAGGGCGTACCCATCCGCAAGGGCGATTATGTGTCCTGCGCGACGATGATCGCCAATCGCGATCCGCGCGAATTTCCCGATCCCCAGCGCATCGACCTGGGCCGCGAGGATAACCGGCATACCGCCTTCGCCTATGGGCCGCACCGCTGCCTGGGATCGCATCTTGCGCGGCGGGAGATCGTCGTCGCGCTGGAGGAATGGCTGCAACGCATTCCGCCATTTCGTATCAAGGCCGGCACTGCGCCAATCGCCTATGGCGGCCATGTGTTCGGCATCGAAAATCTCATTTTGGACTGGTCGGAGGAGGCTTGAGGCATGAAGATCATCGTTCACAAGGACAGGTGCCAGGGCCATGCGCGCTGCTGGTCGATGGCGCCGCATATTTTTGCGCTCGACGATGAAGGCTATATCATGGCCGGCGACATCGACGTCCCGCCGGCGGAAGAGAAAGCCGCGTGGCGCGGCGCCAAATCCTGCCCCGAACGCGCGCTGTCCATCGAGGCATAAGCGCGCGTCCGTCGGCGGCGGCAATCAGCTTCTGATCCAGACGCTTTTGGTCTGGAGATAGGCGTCGATATGTTCAAAGCCGCCTTCGCGCCCGTAGCCGCTCATCTTGTACCCGCCGAAGGGAACAGCGGGGTCCATCGCGAAATAATGATTGACCCAGATGGTGCCGGCGCGGATGCGGCGTACCGCCGTCATCGCCTTGCCGATGTCCCTGGTCCACACGCCGCCGGCAAGGCCGAAGCGCGTTGCATTGGCACGGGTGACGACTTCGTCCAGCGTATCGAAGGGGAGGATGCAGGACACCGGGCCGAAAATCTCCTCCCGCGCGATACGCATCTCATCCTCGACATCGGCGAAGATGGTGGGCGCCACCCAATGGCCCTTGTCGAACCCGTCGCCCGTCACCCGCGCGCCGCCGGTCACCAGCCTTGCGCCCTCCCTGGGGCCAAGGTCGAGATAGGAAGCCACGCGCGCATATTGTTTGGCTGAGACGAGTGGGCCGATGACGGTTTCGGGATCGAGGCTTGGCCCCACTTTCAGTCCGCGCGCAAAAGCCGCAATCCGCTCGATCATCTCCTCATAGACGGGGCGCTCGATGAACAGGCGCGTGCCGGCGGCGCAGACCTGCCCGGAATTGTTGAACACGCCCATGGCGGCGGCCGGTGTCGCCAGGTCGAGATCGGCGTCGGCGAAGATGATATGCGGCGACTTGCCGCCCAGCTCCATCGTCACGCGTTTTACCGATCCGGCCGACGCGGCAATGATCCGCTGGCCGGTTTCGCAGGAGCCGGTGAAGGCGATCTTGTCGATGTCCGGATGTTCGGCGATGGCGGCGCCGGTGGCGCCCGCCCCGGTCACGACATTGACGACGCCGGGCGGCACGCCGGCCTCAAGGCACAGTTCGGCGAAACGCAGCGGACTGAGCGAAGCGTCCTCCGCCGGCTTGAGCACCACGGTGCAGCCGGTGGCGAGTACCGGGCCGACCTTCCAGGCGGCGCTGAACAATGGCCCGTTCCAGGGTATGATCGCGCCGACCACGCCGACCGGCTCCTTCAGCGTATAGGACAGAAGGTCCACCGGGAAGGAATTGGACAGCGTCTGGCCGTGGATCGCCGTCGCCGCGCCTGCGAATTGGCGCAACGACCGCTCCACCATCGCGCGCAGCCCGCGCGCGGCGGTGATCGGTCGGCCCATTTCGAGCGAGTCCAGCAGCGCAAGGTCGTCAAATTCGGCATCGACCAGCTCGGCGAGGCGCAGCAACACCGCCTGCCGCTCCGCCGGTTTGAAGCGGCTCCACGGCCCCTCGAGCGCGGCGCGGGCGGCCTTCACGGCACGATCCACATCCGGCGCGCCGGCCAGCGCGAATTCCGCGACGGTTTCGCCGGTCGACGGGCTGATGCTGGCGAAGGTCTCGCCTGACAGGGCCGGCACATGCTGGCCGTCGATCAGCAGCATCTTGGGCTTGCCATCCAGAAAGGCGGGGCGGCGGGTTTCGATCATTCTTGTCGTCCTTATGCCTGCCCGAGCGCGCGGCGCATCGACCCGCGACCCAGGGCAAAAAGAAGCGCCGCCGGCAGCAGCACGCAGAAGATGCTCGCGATCAGCGAATAGCCGAGCTTCATCTCATCCTGCATCACCAGCGTGGTCATGATGCCGATGAAGGCCGGCCCGCCCGCCATGGCGATCAGGCCCGACGCCAGCACATAGAGGGCGGACACCCGCCCGCGCAGATGCGGCGGGGTCGCCACCTGCACCGTCGCCGGCCCCATGCTCGCGGTCGAGAGGATCAGCGCCATGAACATCCAGTAGCAGGCGATCGTCACCCAGGGACTGGCGACCAGAAAGGCGCCGATGCCGAAGGGGGCCGCCGCCAGCACGGTGAAGACGCACCAGAGGAGATGCGCGTCCTTGCGCCCCTGTCGGTAGAGGCGATCGACGATCCAGCCATGCAGCGGGATGAGCGCGGCCGCCGAGATCTGGGCGATGCCGATCACTGGGCCGATCCGGTCGGGCTGCCACCCATGGATGCGGGCAAGATAGACCGGCGTCCAGAGCTGAAACCCGATGGTGGCCGCATAGGCAAGGCCGAAGCCGACAAAGGCGGCAAGGAATAGCGGCTTGTGCTGGCGGAGAAAAAGCCAGGCTTCCCCATAGCCCGCGCCGCCGCTCACCATTTTCCGGCGGGGCGGCTCGCGAAACAGAAAGACGAGCAGGGCAAGCGCGATGCCGGGCGCGCCGGTCATGATGAACACCTGTTGCCAGGGTTGGAGCAGGCCGAATATCGGCCATATGGTCGGGCCGGCCTTCATTGCCGTGGCGACGATGGGGCCGCCGATCAGGAAGACGATCCCCGCGCCCATCACCCCGCCCATGATGAAGACCGACATGGCGAGCGACAGGCGATGCGGCGGAAAACTGTCGCCGACGATGGAATAGCTGCCCGTGCCGAAGCCGGATTCGCCCGCTCCGACACCCGCGCGGGCGACGGCGAGGGCAGCGAAGCTGCCGGCCAGGCCGCAGGCGGCGGCGGCGATACTCCACACCGTCACCGACAGGTAGAGGACCAGTCGGCGGCTATAGCGGTCGAGCGCCATCCCGACCGGGATCGCGCACAGGCAGAAGAGGATGGCGAAGGCCGGCCCCTGAAGCAGGCTGATCTGCAAGTCGGAAAGGCCGAGATCCTGTTTGATCGGTCCGACCATTAACGCCATGATATTACGGTCGGTCAGCGACAGGATATAGAGGAGGAAGAGGATGGCGACCGTCAGCCAGCCCATGGCCGGGGAGGGATAGTCGCCCGCTGGCGCGCCCGTATCGGCGGCGGCCGGCGTGACCGGGGTCGCGACGGATGGGGCGGCTATCGCGGCCGGATTTTCGATATGCTGCGCCATTATCTTCTCCGTCATATCGCCCCGCCATGATGCCGGCCTGATGTCCATGGCGCGTCCGGTGCGGTGGCGGCGCCATAACGCACAACTTTGCACCACAGGTCAATATATTTGCTGTTCCGGCTTTGCCATGCGGTCCGGCGTCAGCCCGGGCCGGGCGGTAAGCTCCGCTATGTTGGCGAACATTTCCCTGCTGTGCAGTTTTTGTTGACAGGCTCCGATCCGCGACTAGATTAAAAATGCACAGAGGGATAAGAATGACTCGGCCGCATAGGGCCCCGGGTGCAAAAATTCCAGGGAGAGGAAATGGCAATGTCCAGAAGCAAGTTCTTCACGTCTACGGCCGTGCTCGGGGCCAGCCTGATCGCTATCGCCGGGTCGGCGATGGCGCAGGAGGCAAGCCCCGCAGCGGCCCGGGACGGCAGCCCGGTGACCGAACCCGACATCATCGTCACCGGATCGCGCATCGTGCGCGACGGCTATACCGCGCCGACGCCCGTCACCGTCGCGACCACCGACGAACTGGCGCGGACGACGCCGTCCAGCATCCCCGACGCGCTGAACAAATTGCCGCAATTCGCCAATTCGCTCAGCCCATCGCGGGCGTCGTCCAATTTTTCCAACGCGCCGATCCATGGCAATGTGCTCAACCTGCGGAGCCTGGGCACGCCCAGCGCCAATCCCAAGGGGCCGCTGCGCACGCTGATCCTGTTCGACGGGCTGCGCGTGTCGCCCACATCCTATGTCGGCACCATCGACACCAATGTCCTGCCGCAATTGCTGGTCCAGCGTGTCGACGTCGTGACCGGCGGCGCTTCGGCCGGCTATGGTTCGGATGCGGTCGCAGGCGTCGTCAACTTCATCCTCGACAAGAAATTCACCGGCATCAAGGGCGTCGCCCAGGCCGGTATTTCGGATGAAGGGGATAATGCGAACCAGCGGCTCGGCCTGGCCTATGGCACCGATTTTGCCGGCGGGCGCGGGCATATCCTGCTGAGCGGCGAATTTTCCAATACCGAAGGCATGTTGCGCAGCGACCGGGAGTCGGCGACCAAAGGCTATGCCTATGTCGGCAGCGTGCCGGGCTGCACCGTGCCGGCGGGAACGCCCACATCCGCCTGTTCGCCGGGCGGCACGCTCAATCCCTATATGATCGGCACCGACATCCGGATCGCCAGCGCACTGGCGCCCAACGACAATGGCCGCATCGTCGGATCGAGCGTTGCCGGCAATCCCTTCGTCGGGCAGGTGATCAATTCGGACGGCTCGACCCGTCCCTTCATGCCCGGCGCGGCGACCGGCACGACGGCGTTCCAGTCGGGTGGCGACGGCTATAATATTCCGGCGACCGGCCATGCCGTCATACCCTATAAGACCTATCAGGGTTTCGGCCGGATCAGCTATGACCTGACCGACGACATCAACGCCTTTGTCCAGGGCGGCTGGTCGCGCGCCGACCTGCGCTACCGCACGCAGGTGAACGGGCTGGTGCCGACCGGGAACCAGGTCACCATCTTCAAGGGCAATCCCTATCTCTCGCCCGCCTTGTCAGCGTCGCTGCCCGGAGCGAATGATTTTCTGACGGTCGGCCAATATGCCGCCGGTCAGCCCGCGCCGCTGGCGGAGGAGAGGACCGACTATTGGATGGCCACGGCCGGCCTGTCGGGCAAGGTCGCCAGTTTCGACTGGGCGCTGTCCTATTCCCATGGCGACAGCACGCACACCATGGCCAATTCCGGCCTGTATGATACGCGCAAGCTGCATGCGGCGGCGGATGCGGTGGTCGATCCGGGCACCGGGCGGATCACCTGCCGGGTTCTGCTGGACCCCGCATTCGCCAGCCAATATTCCGGCTGTACCCCGATCGATGTACTGCACGGAGACCCGTCCCGCTCCACGCCGGAGGGCTATGCCTATGCCACCGGCACATCGCGCTACAAGGCCAAGGTCCGGCAGGATTCCTTCACGGTCAATCTGAACGGCAGCCTGTTCGATCTGCCCGCCGGCCCGGTCGATATCGCCGTGGGCGCAGAATATCGGCGGCAGAAGCTCAGCCTCGCCAGCAACGCCGATCCGGCGATGCTCGACACGGCGGCCGAGCGGTCCAGCTATTTTGGCGGCCTGCGTGGCGTGCCGTCCACCGCGCTCTTCTACTGGCTGACCAATGTCGGCGTCGCGCAAGGCAGCCTGAACGTGAAGGAAGCCTATGCGGAACTGGCGGTGCCCCTGCTCAAGGATCGCAGCTTCTTTCAGGAGCTGAGCCTGAATGGCGCGGCGCGCGTAACCGACTATTCCACGTCCGGGACGGTCACGACATGGAAGGTCGGCGCGACCTGGCGGCCGGTCAGCGACCTGCTGCTGCGCGGCACATTGTCGCGGGACATCCGCGCGCCCAATCTGTTCGAGCTGTACGCCGGGGCGCAGAGCGGCATCGGCATCGTCAACGATCTCAAGACGGCCGATGGCAGCTATGGCAGCGGCCTTAACCAGAATGTGAACACGGTCACCGCCGGCAACACCAATTTGAAGCCGGAGAAGGCGCGGACGCTGACCGTCGGCGCGGTGCTGACGCCGAGGGCACTGCCGGGCGTGTCGCTGGCGCTCGACTATTATCAGATCAAGGTGTCGGGCCTGATCGACAGCCTGTCGGCGCAGCAGATCATCACCAACTGCTATGATGCCGGCGGCTCGGGCGCACCCGAATGCGCGCTCATCAGCCGGAGCAACCCCACGGCCCTGCCGTCGCTCGTCAGCCTTGTCCCCGCCAATATCGCTTTCCTCAAGACGGCCGGGATCGACATCGACGCCAGCTATCGCACCGCTGTGGGCGAGGGAAATCTGGGCGTGCGCCTCTACATGAACTATCTCGACAAGTTCGATGCCCAGCAATATGCGGGCGCGCCCATCGCCCATTATGCCGGCGTCAGCGTCGTCGGCAGCAATCCGGCGGGCTTCCCCCGCTGGCGTGGCAATCTGTCGATCGATTATTCGGCGGGTCCGTTCGGCTTCACCATCTCCGAACAATATATTCACAAGATGCGGCTGGATATTCCCGGTGGCCCCGCGCGGATCAACTTCGTCGATCCCAATGTGAAGGCGGTCTGGTATACCGACCTGTCTGCCCGCTTCACCGTGCCGCAGGGCAATGGCAATTTCGAACTGTTCGCCAATGTGAACAATCTGTTCGACAAGAAGCCGCCGCTCATTCCGGGCACCGTGCCGGGCGTGAACCTGCCCACAAATATCGCCATCTATGATTTCATCGGCCGCGCCTTCACGGCGGGCGTGCGCTTCAAATTCTAGAAAGCGGGCGGGGTCGCGACCGGAAAGGCGGAGGGGGCATATCGCCCGCTCCGCCTTTTGGCTGTCAGCGGCTCCCTTGCCGCCGCATGATTTCCTCGGCCGACAGTTCGGGCATCGTTACCGGTTCGGGGTCGAGGCCGCTGCGGTCGCCGACGGTCGGGTCCTGCGGATCCCAGGTGAGGCTGATGGTGCGGTCGCCTGCCCTGATGACGACGGTGCGGGCGGCGATGGCCTGAACGCGGATGCCCGGCGCCAGCTCTTCGCCGATGCCGAAGGCGCGGGCGGAGACGCCTTCCATGCTGAGCTGCGCGGTGGGGCGGCTGCCCATGTCGATGCGGTGCAGCTGCAAGGTGCGCTCATTGCCGACCTGCGGCAGGGGCCGCGGCGCGGGTGTGGTGATCTGGACCGGCGCATCGTCCGGCAGGGCGGCGGCTGGCAGGCCGCCCGATCGCTGCGCCAACACGCCGAGCAGGACGGCGAGTGCCACCAGCAGCAGCGGGACAAGCCAGACCAGGCGTGAGCGCCCCTTTAAATCGCTGTTCATCCGCATCCTCTTCCTGTCATCGGCCCTATGCCGCGCGTTCCCGGCCAGCCGCCTCTATCGTCAGAAGAAAATCAGCTAATTCAGCGTCGTTCAAGCGCGGTTCTGAACAACATAGGTTGGTGCCTAGCCAATTCGCGTCCCGGTGCGCCTGTCCTAGACAGTCGTCCATAACGAAAAAATCTCCCGACATGAGCCCGTGCAAAGAGCGTTCACATTTTTGCGGAGAGGATGGACATCATGTCGAAATTCGGCCTGTTAGGCGTGTCATCGATCGTTGCGATCTGCCTGTCGCTGCCGGCCAGTGCCGCCCGGCCAGACGATCAGATGGCGGAAAATCTGGATCGCGGCGTCGTGGTGGTGCCGGCCAAGGGCGGCGGCAACCTCATCAGCTGGCGCATGTTGCCTGAAGACGGCAAGAACCCGCGCTATTTCGTCTATCGCGACGGGCAGCGGCTGACGCAGCCGCCGACGCAAAACACCAATCTGGTCGATCCCACCGGCACCGCCGGCGCGCGCTATCGCGTCGAACGGCCGGGATCGAAAGCCGATCGCGCGGGGACGGAGGCAGCGGTCTGGACCGACGGCTATCTCAGCATCCCGCTCGACCAGCCGGCCGGCGGCACCACGCCCGACGGCGTCGCCTACAGCTATCGCGCGGTCGATGGCAGTGTCGGCGATCTGGACGGCGACGGCAAGCTGGAGATCGTGCTGAAATGGGATCCGTCAAATTCCAAGGACAACAGCCAGTCGGGCTATACCGGCAATGTCTATATCGATGCCTATCGGCTCGACGGGCAGCGCTTGTGGCGGCTCGACCTTGGCCGCAATATTCGCGCCGGCGCCCATTATACCCAGTTCCTCGTCTATGACTTCGACAATGACGGCAAAGCGGAGGTCGCGCTCAAGACCGGGGACGGCACGGTCGACGGACAGGGCCGGATCATCGGCGACAGCGCCGCCGACCATCGCAATGCCAGCGGCTATGTGCTGGCCGGCCCGGAATATCTGACCGTGTTTGACGGGCCGACCGGGCGGGCGCTCAGCACCGTTCCTTATGCGCCGGGTCGTCACCCCGAAACCACCGATCCCACCAGCGCGCAGCTCAACGCGATCTGGGGCGATGGCTATGGCAATCGCGTGGACCGCTTCCTCGCGACGCCCGCCTATCTCGACGGCAAACATGCCAGCATCGTCATGGCGCGCGGCTATTATACCCGCTCGACGCTGGCGGCGTGGGACTTCGTCAACAAGAAGCTGCAACCCCGCTGGCTGTTCGACAGCGCCGCGCAGCCGGTGCCGGCGGACTGGATGGGGCAGGGCAATCATAATCTGTCGGTCGGCGACGTGGACGAAGATGGCCGCGACGAGATCATCTATGGATCGATGGCCATCGACGATGACGGGCGCGGGCTGTGGACGGCCAAGTCGGCCGGGCGCAATCTGGGCCATGGCGATGCGCTGCATGTCGGCGATCTCGATCCCGACCGGCCGGGGCTGGAGCGGTTCGGCGTGCATGAAAGCACCGGCAGCAATGGCGGCATCGCAGCCTCGATGCTTGACGCGCGCACCGGGGCGATCCTGTGGACCGCGAGCGGCAGCGGCGACAATGGACGCGGCGTCGCCGCCGACATCGATCCCCGCCGGCCGGGCGCGGAAAACTGGTCCTCGCGCCAGAGCGGCCTGACCGATGCCAAGGGCGTCAATCTGGCGCCGACCCGGCCGGGTCCGATGAACTTCCTGGTCTATTGGGATGGCGATCGGCAGCGCGAGCTGCTCGACAATATCACCATTTCAAAGTGGCAGTCCGAAAGCGGCAGCATCGAAACGCTGCTGACGGCGGAAGGGGCGGTGTCGGGCAATGGCACCAAGGCGACGCCGATCCTGTCGGGCGACATATTGGGCGACTGGCGCGAGGAAGTGATCTTGGCGGCCGCCGATCATAAGTCGATGCGCATCTATGCGACGCCTTACCCGACCCAATATCGCTACCGCACGCTGCTCGCCGATCGCATGTATCGGCTGGCGCTCGCCTGGCAGAATGTCGCCTATAACCAGCCGCCGCATCTGAGCTTCGATCTGGCGACGACGCAGCCGGACTGATCGACGCTGCCAGAAAGGGAGGGGTGAGGGGCAGGGCGGCGATGGCCGTCCTGCCCCTTCGCCCGTTAGGCGCCTTGCAGCGCCAGTCGCGCCTTGCGGCCCGCGACCATGTCCGCCAGTTCGGCCTCGCGCAGCCAGGTGGCCGCCGCTGCCAGAGCCACCGCCTTCACATTGGGCAGCGATGCCGCCGCCGCCCGCGCTTTCTGCTCGGCGGCCTGTGAGCGGCAAAATTCTGCTGTGTTCGTCATCGCGCTGCTCCCATATTTGCGTGGAAGTAGAACCAGCGGGCTGGCGCTATGTTCCGGCGTCGGAATGAAGAGACCCCGCCGCTCGGGGGAGCGACGGGGCCGTTCTGGTGCCGGAGGGGCGGTAGGGGGGTATCGCCCCATCCGGCATGAAAATAACCAGCGGCGCGGCAGGCGGTTCCGTGCCGTCATGGTCGGCCGCTCTTCCCCTCCTGCCGGTCGAAGGGCTATAGCCGTGCCAGGCCGCAGAAAGACAGGATAGGGGAGCTTTATGGACGCGACAGTTGAGGAGAGGCAGGCGCGGCAGGCCGGCTCCGCGCCGCCGGCGGGCATGATCCGCATAGAGGGCGGCAGCTTCGCCATGGGCTCCGACCGCTTCTATCCAGAGGAAGCGCCGATGCGGCGCGTGCGGGTCGATTCCTTCTGGATCGACGAAACGCCCGTCACCAACCGCCAGTTTGCCGCCTTTGTCGAGGCGACCGGCTATCGCAGCTTTGCCGAAATCCCGCCCGATCCGCGCGACTATCCGGGACTGGACCCGGACATGGCGCAGGCGGGGTCGCTACTGTTTCACCGCACCGCGACGCCGGTCGACGTTAACGACTATTCCCAATGGTGGAGCTTCAGCACCGGCACCGACTGGCGCCATCCGCACGGGCCGGACAGCAATCTCGACGATCTGTGGGATCATCCCGTCGTTCATATCGTCCATGACGATGCGGACGCCTATGCGCGCTGGGCGGGCAAGGCACTGCCGACCGAAGCGGAATGGGAGTTCGCCGCGCGCGGCGGGCTGGACGGCGCCGATTATGCCTGGGGCGACGAGCTGGCGCCGGGCGGGGCGATGCTCGCCAACTATTGGCAGGGACTGTTCCCCTACAGCAATTTGCTGGAGGATGGCTATGAGCGGACCTCGCCGGTGCGCAGCTATCCGCCCAATGGCTATGGCCTGTACGACATGATCGGCAATGTCTGGGAATGGACGACCGACTGGTTCGCCCAGCCCAAGGTCGAGCGCAAGAGCCGGGGCAGTTGTTGCGTACCCGCCAATCCGCGCGGCGGCACCCGGCGCGGCAGCGTCGAGCCGGGCGAACAGCCGATCCCGCGCAAGGTGCTCAAGGGCGGATCGCATCTGTGCGCGCCCAGCTATTGCCGCCGCTACCGCCCCGCCGCGCGCCATCCGCAGGCGATCGACAGTTCGACCAGCCATATCGGTTTCCGCTGCATCCGGCGGGAGCGCTGATCCCCTCTTCACGACCCTTTGGGAGCCACTGCCTTGACCCTCGTCTTCGATCCGCCTGCCCCCATCCTCGCGCCGGTCAGCGATGGCCGCCTGTTCCCGGTCGGCCGCATCTTCTGCATCGGCCGCAACTATGCCGCCCATGCCCGCGAAATGGGGAAAGATCCGGACCGCGAGCCACCCTTTTACTTCACCAAATGGGCACAGGCCGTGGCGCCGAGCGGCTCCACCATCGCCTATCCGCCCGAAACCAGCGACTATCAGTTTGAAGCTGAACTGGTCGTCGCCATCGGCAAGGGCGGGCGCGCCATCGCGCCCGAGGCAGCGGCGGAGCATATTTTCGGCTATGCGACCGGGCTGGACATGACCCGCCGCGACTTGCAGGCGGAGGCCAAGAAGCTGGGCCGCCCCTGGGACATTGCCAAAAATGTCGAACAATCCGCGCCGCTGGGCCTCATCCACCCCGCGAGCGAGAGCGGGCCGATGGCGAGCGGGGCCATCCGCCTGACGCTGAACGGTGCGCTCAGGCAGGAGGGCGATCTGGCCGACATGATCTGGTCGATCCCCGATGTCATCGCCTATATTTCACGCGGCTATCGGCTGGAGCCGGGCGACCTCATCTATACCGGCACGCCGGCGGGCGTCGGCCCGGTGGTGCCGGGTGACCGGATCGTCGTGACGGTGGCGGGCCTCAGCGACATGGTGATCGACATCGGCCCGCCCGCAGAGGAGTAAGGCGCATGATCCTGCACGGCTATTTCCGGTCTACCGCCGCCTATCGGGTGCGGGTGGCGCTGAACCTTAAGGGGCTGGCCTATGAGGATGCCTTTTGCCACCTGCGCCATGGCGAGCAGCGGTCGCCCGACTATCTGGCACTCAATCCGCAAGGATTGGTGCCGGCGCTGGAGGTGGACGGCGCGGTGCTGACGCAGAGCCTCGCAATCTGCGACTATCTGGACGCGCGCTATCCCGATCCGCCGCTGCTACCGGCCGATCCCATCGAGCGCGCGCGGGTGCGGGCCTTTGCGCTCGCCATCGCCTGCGACATTCATCCGGTGCAAAATCTGCGTGTGCTGCAACGGCTGCGCGCGCTCGGCCTGGACGATGCGCAGGTGCAGCTCTGGGCGCGCGAGACGATCGATCAGGGACTGGAGGCCTGCTCACGGCTGATCGCGGAGGAGAGCGGCCCTTATTGTTTCGGCGCGACGGTCAGCCTTGCCGATCTCTGTCTCGTGCCGCAGCTGGTCAATGCCCGCCGCTTCGGCGCGCGCACCGATTATCCGCGGCTGGAGGCAATCGAGGCGGCCTGTCTTGCCCTGCCGGCCTTCGCCCGCGCCGCGCCCGAGGCGCAGCCCGACCGGGAATAAGGGTTCAGTTTGCAGCCGGCTCCTGACAGCGCAGCGTTGCGAGCGCCGCGATCAGCAGCACGGCGGCGGCGAAGGCCATGGTCCAGATCGGCTCGTCGGGGAAGAAGCGCCGCATGATCGTGCCCATGATCGTCGCCACCAGCAGCTGGGGCAGCACGACGAAGGCATTGAACAGCCCCATATAGATGCCAAGCTTCGCCTGCGGCACGCTCGACGCCAGCATCGCATAGGGCATGGCGAGGGTGGAGGCCCAGGCGATGCCGATCGCCACTTCCGACAGCAGCAACAGCTGCGCGTCGCGGATGAAGAAGAAGGACAGGAAGCCCATCGCCCCCAGCAGCAGCGCCAGCGCATGGGTGCGCGCCTGCCCCAGCCGCCGGGCGAGCGGCGGCAGCAGGAAGGGGGCGGCGAGCGCGGCGACGCCATTATAGGTGGCAAAGAGGATGCCGACCCAATTGCCCCCTTCATTATAGGCGGCGCTGGCCGGATCGGCCGATCCGAAAACATATTGGGCGACCACCGGCGTCGTATAGATCCACATGATGAACAGCGCCGACCAGGTGAAGAATTGCACCAGCGCCAGCCGCTTCATCATCGGCGGCATCGCGGCGAAGTCGCCGACCACATGGCCGAGCAGCGTATCGCCATGGCCGCGCGCCGCGAGCATCCGCGCCGCGATCCGCGCCGCGCCATAGGCGGCGAGCAGGGCGCCGAGCAGATAGAGTTCCTTCTCCAGCCCTCGCGCATAGACCAGCGCCAGCAGCGCGAGGCCCGCCACGACCCAGCCGATCCCGCCGGCGGGCACCGGCGGCACCGGCCGCACGGCGATGCTCGCGCCGTCCTGCCCGTCGAAACGCGCCATTTCCTCGGGCGAATATTCGCGCGTCGTCAGCACCGTCCAGCCGACCGCCAGGAACAGCGCCGCGCCGCCAATGTAGAAGCTCAGCCGTACCGTGTCGGGCAGGGCGCCGGGTGCGGCGACATTGGCGACGCCCAGCTGGTCGAGCAGCCAGGGCGTGGCCGATCCGACCACCGCGCCCGCGCCGATGAAGCCAGTCTGCAGGGCATAGCCAGCCATATGCTGGTCCTTCGCCAGCATGTCGCCGACAAAGGCGCGGAACGGCTCCATCGATATGTTGAGCGACGCGTCCAGCACCCAGAGCATGATGGCGGCGGCCAACAGCACCGGCGCGTTGGGCATGCCGATCAGCGCCAGCGCCGCGAACAGCGCGCCGACGAAGAAATAGGGACGGCGCCGGCCGAAACGGCTCCATGTACGGTCGCTATAATGGCCGATCACCGGCTGGACCAGCAGCCCGGTCAGCGGGGCCGCGATCCACAGCAGCGCCAGATTGTCGAGACTCTCGCCCAGCGACTGGAAGATGCGGCTCATATTGGCATTTTGCAGCGCAAAGCCGATCTGAATGCCGAAAAAGCCGAAGCTGATATTCCATAGCCCCCAGAAACCCTGACGGGGACGGCTGATCGGGGAGAGGCGCGTCATGGTCAGTCCTTATGGGTGAAAGTCGCAACCAGCCCGGCGGCGGGGGGGAAGTGCCAGCCCTCGACCCCGCCAGCGCCGAGCAACGGCGTCCAGCGCTCCGGGTCCGCGGGTGTCCAGTCGATCGGGCTGTCGCCGAGGTTGAACGCGCATAGCAGCTGCTCGCCCTCATGGCTGCGTTCGAAAGCGATCATGCTGTCGGGCGCGTCGAGAAAGTCGATGGTGCCCAGCCGCAGAGCGGCATGATCGCGGCGCAGCGCCAGCACCCGCCGCGTCCAGTGCAGCAGCGACTGCGGCGCCGCTTCCTGCCGGTCGACGGCGAGCGGCCGATGCGCTTCGCCGACCGGCAACCAGGGCGCGGCGTCGGAAAAGCCCAGATACGGCGCATCCGCCTGCCAGGGCATGGGCGTGCGCGCGCCGTCGCGGGAGAGGGTGAGTGGCCAGTTGGCGATCGCTTCGGGATCCTGCAACGCCTCGAACGGGATATCGACCTGCGGCAGGCCAAGTTCCTCGCCATAATAGAGGAAGATATTGCCGCGCAGGCTGGCGAGCAGCAGCATCTTCATGCGGCAATAAAGGTCTGGGTCGATGGCGCCGGCCCAGCGCGACACGGCGCGGGGCGCGTCGTGATTTTCAAAGGCCCAGCTCGGCCAGCCGGTCCCCTGTTCCGCCGGCCATTTGCGCAGCGCATCCTTCAGCATCGTCGCGCTGAGCTGCGGCGCATAGAGAAAGTCGAAGCCGTAGGCGGTGTTCAGCCGCTTGTCCCCTTGCGTGAACAGCTTCATTTCCCGGTCGCTGTCGGCGCCGCCGACTTCGGCCACGGTGAAGCGGTCCGCATAGGCATCGAACACCGCCCGCACCTTTTCCAGGAACAGCGGAATGTCGGGATGGCTCTGATTATATTTCTTGATCTGGAAGTCGAAGGGGCGGGTGCGGATGCTGCCATCGTCGGGCGCGGGCGGATTGTCGCGCAACAGCGGATCGTGCATCGAATGGTTGATTGCGTCGATGCGGAAACCGTCCACGCCCCGGTCGAGCCAGAAACGGATGATGTCGAGCACGCTGTCCTGCACGTCATTCTTGTGCAGATGCAGTTGCGGCTGTTCGCGCAGGAAATTGTGCAGATAATATTGGCCGCGCCGCGCGTCCCAGGTCCAGGCCGGGCCGCCGAACACCGACTGCCAGTTATTGGGCGGCGACCCGTCGGGCTTGGCATCGGCCCAGACATACCAGTCGGCCTTGTCATTGTCGCGGCTCGACCGGCTCTCCACGAACCAGCGATGCTGGTCGGAGGTGTGCGCCCAGACCTGATCGATGATGAGCCGCAGGCCAAGGCCGTGAGCCGTCTCCACCAGCCGGTCGAAATCCGCGAGCGTGCCGAAAATCGGATCGACGTCGCAATAATCCGACACGTCGTAGCCAAAGTCGCGCATAGGGCTTTTGAAAAAGGGCGACAGCCAGATGGCATCGACCCCGAGCGAGGCGACGTAGGGCAGGCGCGCGGTGATGCCGTTGAGGTCGCCGATGCCGTCGCCATTGGAGTCGGCGAAGCTGCGCGGGTAGATCTGGTAGATGGTGGCGCCGCGCCACCAGGGAGACGGACTATCGCTCATTGCGGGGTCTTTTCGGGCAGAGGAGAAGAGGATGTGGCGACGCAGACGCTGTAGCCGAGCGGCGGCAGCGTGAGGGCGAGGCTGCCGGGCGCGGCGGCCATGGCGGGGCAGGGCGCGCCCGCAAGCGACCGGAACCGGCGGGAGCCGATCTCGACCTGAACCCTTGCGTCCAGCGGCTCGGTCGATGTGTTGAAGGCGATCAGATATTCCGCGCCGTTGTCGGGATCGAAGCGGGACAGGGCGAACAGGCCGGGTTCGTCGCCCCGCGCGCGCAGCGTCTGCGTACCCCGCCGCAGCGCCGGATGCGCGCTGCGCAACCGCGCCAGCTGGGCGGTCTGGCGATAGAGCGGATGCTGCGGATCGAAACGCGGCTGCGCGGTGCTGGCATCGCTGCCGATCAGGCGATTATCATTATAGCTGGCGACCTTGCTGCCGAACATATCCTCGCGCGCATCCTGGTCGCCGCCGTCGCCGACGAACCCTTGTTCGTCGCCATAATAGATGGTCGGCGCGCCGCGCATCGTCAGCAGCATGGCATTGGCCAGCATCACCCGGCGCAGCTGCTCGTCCGCGCTCGCCTGCGGAAAGGCGCGGCGCACGAACAGGGCGAAGCGCCCTGCGTCATGATTGCTGATGAAGGTCGGCAGCTGGCGCGCGGTCGCCTCTCCGTTACGGTAGAGCGCGTCGCCGGCCATCATCCGCTCCCATAGCGCGGTCGCGCCGCTGCCGGCGACCGTCTCCAGCGCGGTCTGGCGAAAGGCGAAGTCGAGGACGGCGGGAAAGCCGCCGACGCGCGTATGCCAGGCAAGCGGCCCGGCATCGACGGACTCAACATAGACTTCGCCGAAAATGTGAAAATTGGGAATGCCCTTGGCCTTCGCGCGCGCCTGCATGGCGGGCACGAATTGCTGCCAGAAATGCGGCTCGACATGGCGCGCTGTGTCGATGCGGAAGCCGTCGACGCCGAACCGGTCGATCCAGCCGCCGAAAATGTCGATCATCCCGGCGACGACGCGGGGATTTTCCGTCATCAGATCGTCCAGCCCGGCAAAGTCGCCCATCGTCGCGCTTTCGCCCGAATAGGTCGTCTCGCCGCGATTATGGTATAGCAGCGGATCGTTGAGCCAGCCCGGCACCTTCACCTGCGCCTCGGCCGCCGGCACATAGGGCGTATAGGCATAGGTGGCGTCGGTCAGCCGCGCGAAATTGGCCGGATCATGATCCTGATCGCCAGCAAAGCCGCTGTTGATCGGCGCGCCATCGACACCGCCGCGCGTGCCATAGGGATAGTCCGCGCGCGAGCGATAGACGCAGGGGCTGTCGGGGCATTCGCGATAGCGGATCACATCGGCGGTGTGATTGGCGATGATGTCCATATAGACTTTCATGCCCCGGCTATGCGCCGCATCGACCAGCGCGGCGAAATCGGCATCGGTGCCGAAATGCGGATCGACATGGGTGAAATCGGTGATCCAATAGCCGTGATAGCCCGCGCTTTCCTGCCCCTTTGGCCCCTGCACCGGCTTGTTGCGGAAGATCGGGCCGACCCAGATGGCGGTCGCACCCATGCCCTGAATATAGTCGAGCCGGCGGATCAGCCCTTTAAGGTCGCCGCCATGGTAAAAGCCCTTGGCGGTGGGATCATAGCCATGGGTCAGCCGGTCGCCCTTCATGCCGCCGCGATCATTGGCGGGGTCGCCATTGTCGAACCGGTCGGGCAGGACGAAATAGATGATCTCATCTTCCGGCGCTCGGGCGCGGAAGTCGGAGGAGGCCGCGCCGCCGGTCGCCTGCGCGACGCCGGGAAGCGTCCCGGAAAAGCCCAGTGCCAGCAACGCCGCGCAAAGGCCGGCCTTCGCTCTGCCCATCGCTCATCTCCCCATCGGCCCCGGCCCTGTGCCCGCGCTCTTTCACCGCCCTCCTTAGTCGGCTCCCAAGGTCGCGGCCAAGCAGGCGGCATACGTATTCTGTCCCCTTTACCCCCGCTTCGGGACGAACCGAGGCGCATCTTTTCCGACGCGAGAAAAGAGGCTGTTCGATGATGCGCCTTTGTCGCGTCGGCGCGGTAACGACATGCGCGAAAAGGCGCATTCCCAAATAAACGCCAAGCGCCTAAGATCAGCCATGGCCGGCAATGACAAAGTGACTTCCTTCGACATCGCGCTGCGCGCCGGCGTGTCGCAGCCGACCGTCTCGCGCGCGCTGCGCGGCGACCGCACGGTCAGCGAAGCCACCCGCAAGCGGATCGAGGCGATCGCGCGGCAGCTCAACTATACGGTCGACAAAAACGCCTCCTCGCTCCGCCGGGGCAAGAGCAATACGCTGGCGCTGCTCTTCTTCGAGGATTTGCTGCCCGACGAAAGCTGGATCAATCCCTTCTTCCTGTCGATGCTGGGGCCGATCCTCCAGACCTGCGCCAAGCGCGGCTATGACCTGTTGACCTCCTTTCAGCAGCTCTCGACCGACTGGCATGTCGATTATGAGGATAGCCGCAAGGCCGATGGCATCATCCTGCTGGGCTATGGCGATTATCAAACCTATCGCGCGCGGCTGGAGCAGCTGGTGGGGCAGGGGACGCATTTCGTCCGCTGGGGATCGGTGGACGAACATGCGCTGGGCATGACGATCGGCTGCGACAATCGGCAGGGCGGCCGCGACGCGGGACGCCATCTGATCGCGCGCGGCTGCCGCCGCATCGCCTTTCTGGCGGAGGCGTCGAGCCGCTATCCCGAATTTCGCGACCGCCATGCCGGCCTGTCGGAGGCGATGGGCGAGGCGGGCCTGTCTTTCGACCCCGGCCTGCATGTCGATGCGGTGTCAACCGAACAATCGGGCCATGAAGCCGCCCGCCAGCTGATCGCTCGGGGGCAGAAGTTCGACGCGATTTTCGCCGGCTCCGACCTCATCGCCATCGGCGCCATGCGCGCGCTGGAGGAGGCGGGCCGGTCGGTTCCGGGCGATGTGGCGGTGGTCGGCTATGACGATATTCCCGCCGCCGGTCTGACCCGGCCGCCGCTCACCACGATCGCGCAGGACTATCTGCGCGCCGGCGAGATGCTGGTCGACGCGCTGATCGCCCAGATCACCGGCCGCCCCGCCGCCCCGGCACTGCTCTCGCCCCGGCTGGTGGTGCGCCAAACCGCTTAAAAGGGGAGGATGATCCCCCAAAAGAAAGGGACCGCCTGCCTCCTGAAAGGAGGGGCGGTCCCGCTACTGCCTGCGTGCAGTCAGGCAGATCAGAATTTATAGGCTATGCCGACATAGAAGTCGCGGCCGTAGCGCTGATAGTCGATGACCTGGCGCGGATCGTCATTCTGATAGGTGACGAACGGCTGGTCGGTCAGGTTCTTGCCCTGCAACAGCACCGACAGGCCGGTGAGCGGACCCGACTGGAATTCATAGCCGATCTGCGCGTCCAAAATGCCTTCGGCCTTGGCGGTGCGGAAGGTCGGCGCTGCCGACAGGCCCGCCACTTCGCCCAGGAAGGAGGAGCGGTAGCGATAATTGACCCGCGCCTGGAAGCCATTCTTCTCGAAATAGGCGGTGCCGCTCGCCACCCACTTGGACAGGCCCGGCAGGGTCACGGTCTCGGTCGGGTTGCTGCCATATTCGATCTCGCTATGCGTATAGGAGCCGCTGGCGAAGATGCCGAAGCCGTCAAGCGCCTCGCTGAACAGCTTGAAGGGCAGCGACGCCGTGCCTTCCACGCCCATGATCGTGCCCTTGCCGCTGTTGGCAGGCGCCTTGACCAGGCCGATGAAGCTGCCGTCGGCGACGATCTGGTCGCGGATATCGGCCGGCAGCGTCGGCAGCACCGACGAGAAATCATAAGCGAGATTATTGTTGGGATCGACGAAATCGGTCAGATTCTTGAAATAGCCCGCGAGCGAGACATAGCCGCCGCCGTGGAAATATTTCTCGATCGACAGGTCGATATTGGTCGACTGATAGGGGCGCAGCGCCACATTGCCGCCATTGGAGCTGAACGGGCTGAACTGCGGGTCGGAACCGAGACCAATATTGGCGGGGTTGAAGTTGAACTCCTGGTTGATACGCTCCTGGTCCATGCGGGGGCGGACCATGGTCTGCGCCGCGCCCAGCTTGACGAAGAAGCCCGGCTCCAGCTCGACCGACATCTGCGCGCTCGGCAGGACGTTGGTGAAGCTTTCCTTGCCGGAGGCGGGCACCACGGTGACCACGCCGTCCGTCAGCGACGATATGGTGCCGACTGACTTCTGCTTGGTGTGGATGACCTGCACGCCCAGCGCACCCTTGAGCGGCTTGCCGCCCAGTTCGCCGTCCATGGTCAGCTTGGCATAGCCGGTGAAGACATCTTCCTTCACATAATTGTCGCGCACCAGCGACGAGGGCCGGTTGTCGAACACCGGGTCGAGCGTATTGTTGTAGAGATAGAGCGGGTCGAGCGTCAGCATCGCCGGCACGCCCAGATAATCGAGCGAGACGTTGGAGCCGAGCAGCGCCTCCTGCGGCACCGGCGCCGATCCGGGCGTGCCGCCGGCGATGGTGCAATCCGTGCCGCCGGTGGGGCAGAGGAAGAAGCTGGTATAAGCGCTGGTCTTCTTGCGACGGCTGTAATTGCCGCCCACTTCCCAGTTGCTGAAGATGCTGCCGCTGATGTCACCGATCAGGTTGGTGCGGAAGGATTTCAGGTCATCCTTGAACTTGGGCCGGTTGAGGAAGCCCGCCTGCACGACCGCGGTGGTGCCATTATAGCCCCAGCCATTGGGGTCGGTCAGGCTGATGACGCTGGTGTCGGTATAGTCGAGCGTCGGCACGATGCTGAACAGCCCGTTCGACTGCCGCTCCACCCGCACCGTGTCGGCGACGCCCGAGCGCAGATAGCCGGTGCCCGAATAGGTTTCGAGCAGGAAGTCGGTGCGCTTGGCATGCGACCAGCTGGCATCGACATTGAGGCGCAGCGTGTCGTTCAGCCGGATATCATTGTTCCAGCCGAGCGAAATCATGTCGGCCTTGCGCTGATTATAATCGTTGCGCTGCACGCCATAGACATTGTCGAATGTCGCGCCGGTGACGAAGCCATTGTCGACGGTCACATCGCTGACGCCGACATCGGTGCCCCAGACCAGCGGGAATTCGATGCCGCGCAGCCGCTGCGTTTCCTCGAAATGCGAGGCGAGCAGGTCGAAGGTCGAGCGGACATTGTCATTGGGCTGCCAGTCGAGCGTCGCCACCGCGCCATAGCGCTTGAGCAGGTTCGACTGGACATAGGGCTTGGCGCCGCCGATGATCAGATTGTCGTTCGCGTCGGTGGGATAGCCCCAGGCGTTGAACCGCTCATTTTGCGACGGCGTCTGCGAGGCGGACAGGCCGATGGCAAGGCCCAGCGTGTCGTCGGCGAACTGGTCGATATAGGTGGCGGCGGCGCGATAGCCGTACCGCTCGCCATCGGGGTTGAGCTTGTCCAGCCCGTTCATCTGGCCGCGCAGCGACACCGCGACGACACGATCATTCTGGTCCAGCGGGCGCAGCATGCGCAGATCGACCGTGCCCGAAATGCCCGCCGCGATCAGCGCCGCGTCGGCGCTCTTGTAGACATTGACGTTGCGGAAGAATTCGGACGGATATTGATCATATTCCACGCCACGATTGTCGCCGACCGTGACCTGCTCGCGCCCGTTCAGCAGTGTGGTCGAAAAGTCCGGGCCCATGCCGCGGATCGACAGGCGCTGGTCGCGGCCTTCAAGCCGCTGGGCGGTGACGCCGGGCAGGCGCGCCAGCGAATCCGCGATCGATACGTCGGGCAGCTTGCCGACATCCTCGGCCGACACGGAATCGACGATCAGCACGGAATCGCGCTTGGTCTTGGCGGCGGAGGCGAGCGAGGCGCGGATGCCGGTGACGACGATGGCCTCGCCGTCGACGGGCGCGGCTTCCTGCGGCGCGCCGGTCTGGGCGATGGCGGCCGGTGCGAACGGCAGGGCAACGCTCGACAGAAGAACGGCCCGCGCAATGGATGATGAAATGATGTGCATGTCAGAAAAACCCTCCCCAAGGCGCATCTTACGCGCTTCTTGCTGGTGGTTGCCGAATAGCGCCGCGCCCGGTCCTCTGCACAGCTTCCAACATACGTATTCAGTGAAACGGTCGTCCCGCTCCTTTTAGGAAGCGGCGGGCAAGTCTTGCGCCGCCCCGCCTTTCGCCCTCCGGAAGGGAACAGCCGCGCCCGCCACGCGCTTTGCAGCGCATATTGGCAGCAAGGATGCAGGATCATGACGAAGCAGGTGAAGGCAGGCGACAAGGTCAGCTGGAAAAGTCACGGCGGCGAGGCGCATGGCAAGGTTGTGAAGAAGCTGGACAGTCCCACCCAAATAAAGGGGCACAAGGTCGCCGCGTCCAAGGACGATCCGCAATATCTGGTCGAGACGGATGAGGGAAAACGCGCGGCGCACAAGCCCGAAGCCTTGAAGAAAGGCTGATCGAAAAGGTTGCCGGAGGATGAACGGACGCGCCGTCCAATGTTGTCGGATTGCGGTTTGAATATCGAGGCCGGCGAATAATTTCCGGTCCGGCGCAATGGGCCTGCCGACAACCTGCCGCGCCGCAGCACGGCCGGACGGCCAAGATGAAATGGCACAATTGCGCCAATTTCGCGCCGCCGTTCATCCCGCACATCCGATCAACCTGCCGCGCGACATGCTCCCAAAGTCGCTAAGCAAGTCATCAGAAAGCATTTTTTCTTACAACATCTTTGACATCGGCAATAGATCGCGGCATGTAACGAGCGCGCAGAACGACAAGAGAAGTCATCAGATGCTTCCCCCTCCTCCTGGCTCGCAAAGGACATGCCATGGCCGATACTGAACAGCCCGATCACACTTTCCTGACCGTCCAATTATTGAGCGCCTATGTCGCCAACAACCAGGTGGAGAGCAAGGATCTCGCCGCGCTGATCCAGACCACCCGCGCCGCGCTGGTGGGTGCGCCGGAAAATGCCGAGCCGGAAGCGAACGAGCATGTGCCCGCCGTCAGCGTGCGCAAGAGCCTGGCGTCAAAGGACCACATCATCAGCCTGATCGATGGCAAGCCTTACAAGACGCTGAAGCGCCACCTTGCCAGCAATGGCCTCAGCCCCGACGAATATCGTCAGCGCTACAATCTGCCCAAGGGCTATCCGATGGTCGCTCCGGCCTATGCGGAAATGCGCCGCGACGTCGCCAAGCGCACCGGCCTTGGCCAGCGCGCCGCGTCCGCCGACGCGACGAAGGAGCCGGCCGCCAAGGCGCCG
>DAMDPH010000010.1:0-54283 GCA_032082785.1 Sphingobium sp.
GCGCGCGGAAATGGCCGGTCGCCTCCGGCGTCGCGTCCGCCACGCTGTCGGCGGTGACGGTGGCGCTCGCCTGCCCCTGCTTGCCGCCCCACGGCGCCTCGCGCAGCTTGATGCCGAATCGCTGCCCGTCGCCCGCCGCGATGATCGGCACGGCCACGCTCTGCGTCAGCGGATCGCCGGGGCGAAAGATCACCACCGTCTCCACCGGCTTGTAATGATAGCCTGACAGCATCCGCATCGTGCCGGTGCCGTTGAGCGTCGTCACCCGCGCGATCACCGTGTTGGGCGTCGGCCGGTCGAGCGTCACCGGCACATAGGCGGTGCCGGCGCCGGGCTTGAACCGGGCATCGCCGATCGACAGCGTCGCCTTTTCCGGCAGCCGCCTGCCGCGCGCGAAATCGAAATCGGCAAAGCTGTTCGCCCCCTGCCCAGCGGAGACGGTCTCCACCGGCGCGGCGGTCGGCGTGATGCTGCCCGTCGGCGCGGCGTCGCCGCCGCTGTCGGGGAGGAGGGTGGATGCGGTGCCGTCCGCCGCCCCTCCATCATTCAAGATCGTGACGGCGCCCGCCGCTGCGACAAGCGCAACGGCGACGCCCACTCCCATAAGGGAGCCGGAGATTCTGCTAACCATGGTGCGACCCCTGCTTGTTTTAAGCAGAGGCAGAATCCGCCAAGACGGTTAACAATAGCTTCCACGCGCCAACGATCTGTCGCAAAAGGATTATTTTTGCGACAGACCGTGGAACTTTTTGAAAAGCGCCTTATTCGGCGGCTTGGATCAGCTCCTCGACGGCCGGCATCTGGCCCCGGCCGACGCTGACATAGTCGAAGCCCGCGGCTTCGGCGACATCGGCGCTGTAGATGTTGCGCAGGTCGACCAGGCCGTTGCCGGCCATCACGCCGCGCAACCGGTCGAGGTCGAGCGCGCGGAACGCGTTCCACTCGGTCACGATCACCACCGCCTCGGCACCCTCGGCCGCTTCATAGGCGCCTTCGGTGAAGATCACGTCCTTGAGCATGGTGCGCGCCGGCTCCATGCCTTCGGGATCATAGGCGGCGATCTGCGCGCCAGCATCCTGCAAGGCCTGGATGATCGACAGCGACGGCGCATCGCGCATATCGTCGGTGTTCGGCTTGAAGGTCAGGCCCAGGATCGCGATCCGCTTGCCACGGACCGATCCGTTGCAGATGGCGATGACCTTGCGGGCCATGGCGCGCTTGCGGCTTTCGTTGATCGCCACGGTCGTCTCGATGAGGCGGATCGGCGCGCCCTCATCCTCGGCCGTCTTCACCAGCGCCAGCGTATCCTTGGGGAAGCAGGAGCCGCCATAGCCGGGACCGGCATGGAGGAATTTGGAGCCGATGCGATTGTCGAGACCGATGCCGCGCGCCACCTGCTGCACATCCGCGCCAACGCGCTCGCACAGTTCGGCGATCTCGTTGATATAGGTGATCTTCATCGCCAGGAAGGCGTTGGCGGCATATTTGATCAGCTCGCTGGTGCGACGACCGGTGAACTGGATCGGCGCCTGGTTGAGGTAGAGCGGGCGATAGACCTGCTCCATCACCGGGCGGGCGCGCTCATCCTCGATGCCGACGACGATGCGGTCGGGGCGCTTGAAATCCTCGATCGCCGCGCCTTCGCGCAGGAATTCGGGGTTGGAAGCGACCGCGAACTGCGCTTCGGGGTTGGTTTCGCGAATGATCCGTTCGACCTCGTCGCCGGTGCCGACGGGCACGGTCGACTTGGTGACGACGACGGTAAAGCCCTTGAGCGACCCGGCGATCTCGCGCGCGGCGTCATAGACATAGGTCAGGTCGGCATGGCCATCGCCACGACGCGCCGGGGTGCCGACGGCGATGAACACCACATCGGCCTCGGCCACGGCGGAGGGCAGGTCGGTGCTGAACGTCAGCCGGCCCGCCTGCACATTGCGGGCGATCAGGTCGGCAAGGCCGGGTTCGAAGATCGGCACGCCGCCATTGCGCAGCAGGGCGATCTTGGCCTCATCCTTGTCGACGCACACAATATCGTGACCGAAATCCGCGAGGCAGGCGCCAGACACCAGGCCGACATAGCCCGATCCTGTCATCACGATCCGCATGACCAATTCTCCTTTAAACAAAAAATCCGTGCATCAGGCCCCCACCCTTCCCTCATCGGCGCAGGACGCACGGGTCCGCCCCCGAAAATGGGGTTGGCCCTCGCCGTAGCGCGGATCGATGAGAGACGATGGCTAAGCCCGATAGGTCGCGGGGAGGCTCGCCCCGTGACGCACTGCAACATTGCCCGATCCACGAAAGCTGCGCAACGCAGCCCGCCGCTGTGTCGCAACATATGGGCGCGGTTTCGCCGCGTCTTTAGCGGCGACTACCTAGAAAAGACTGTAAAAAGCGGCCGATCAGATGCCGCCGGCGACCGGCGGCCACCCGCCTTGCTCCAGCGCGGCGGCGAGATCGGCGGCACAGGCCGCCAGCGTCGCGGCATCGGTGGAGCGGATCACGAAATTGGCGCCGGTGCGCCCTTCGCGGAAAAAGGGATAGCTGCCGATCTGGCAGGGATCATGCGCCCGTTCGGTGGCGGCGAGCAGGTCCGACACTTCGCTTTCCGCGACCCAGCAGCCGATGGTGAGCGACTGGACCGGCAGCCCGCCCTCCAGCGTCCCGGTCAGCCGGTCGAGCATCCCCGCCGTGATGTGCGGCACGCCCGCCATGATGAAGATATTGCCATGGCGGATGCCGGGCGCGCCCGATACGCGATTCTCGATCAGGCTCGCGCCCTCGGGCACCCGCGCCATGCGCAGCCGCGCCTCGGTCAGGCCGCCGCGCGAGACATAATAATCCTCCAATATGGCGCGCGCCTGCGGATGGATCACCACGCCCACGCCAAGCGCCGCCGCGATCGCATCGACGGTGATGTCGTCATGGGTCGGGCCGATGCCGCCGGTGGTAAACAGATAGTCGTTGCGCGCGCGCAAGATGTTTACCGCCTCGACAATGGCGTCGCTGTCGTCCGCCACCACCCGCACCTCGCGCAGACGGATGCCCTGCACATTGAGCCAGGCGGCGATCTGCGCGACATTCTTGTCCTGGGTCCGGCCGGAAAGGATTTCATCGCCGATGACGATCAGCGCGGCGGTCCAGATGCGGGTCGTGTCGGCCATGGCAAGCCCATAGCCGCTGCCACGCACCCTGCCTAGGGCCGCGCACGTCAAAAGGCGGCGCACGTCAAAAGGCGGCGCTCCGACGACAAGCCGCCCCTCGCAATATGCGGCATCCGCGTTTATAAACGCGGGCATGACCGAATATATGACGATGACGGCGGACGCGCCGATCTCCCGCTCGACCGCGATCAAGCTTTATGACGCGGCCGCTTTCGACGGCATGCGCAAGGCCGGGCGGCTGGCCGCCGAAATATTGGATGCGCTGGTGCCCCATGTGGTGCCCGGCGTCACCACCGGCGAGCTGGACGATATCGTCCGCCGCATGACGCTGGACGCTGGCGCCGTGCCCGCCACCCTTGGCTATCGCGGCTATACGCATAGCTGCTGCACGTCGCTCAACAATGTCATCTGCCACGGCATTCCGGGCGACTATAAGCTCAAGGACGGCGACATCGTGAATATCGACGTCACGCCGCTGCTCGACGGCTGGCATGGCGACACCAGCCGCATGTTTATCTGCGGCGAAGCCTCCATCAAGGCGCGACGGCTGGTCGAAGTGACCTATGAATGCCTGATGCTGGGGATCGAACAGGCAAAGCCCGGCAATCATCTGGGCGACATCGGCCATGTGATCCAGCGCCATGCCGAAAAGCATCGCTATGGCGTGGTGCGCGATTTCTGCGGCCATGGCCTTGGCCGCGTCTTCCACGACAGCCCGGAAGTAGTCCATGTCGGCCGCCCCGGCACCGGCCCGGAACTGCGCCCCGGCATGCTCTTCACGATCGAACCGATGATCAATATCGGCAAGCCCGGGGTGAAGATGCTGGACGATGGCTGGACCGCCGTGACGCGCGACCGCACGCTGTCGGCCCAGTTCGAACATAGTATCGGCATTACCGAAACCGGCTGCGAGATCTTCACCAAGAGCCCGGCCGATCTCGATTGCCCGCCCTATGGCAGCTGACGGCCGCATGCTGCTTAAAAAATAGGCAGCGCGTCATGAAGTTGCTCGAAAAGCGGGCAATATGGACAATGATTGCGGCTTGGCCGAAAGCAGGCGCAGCGATTCGCCATTTGGCACGATGTTTGAGTGTGGAGAGACGCTGTTCTTGCCTTGGGGGGCAGGATCATCGTCGTTCGACTGGGGAGGATGCGGGCTGGTCCCGCGTCGCGGCGTGCGTCTTGGGTTGGGAATGAAGAGATGAAAAAAATCGAAGCGATCATCAAGCCGTTCAAGCTGGACGAGGTGAAGGAAGCGCTGCACGAAGTCGGCGTGTCCGGGATCACCGTCACCGAAGCCAAGGGTTTCGGCCGGCAGAAGGGGCATACCGAACTCTATCGCGGCGCCGAATATGTCGTCGACTTCCTGCCCAAGGTGAAGCTGGAAGTGGTGGTGGACGATGCGCTGGCCGACCGGGTCGTGGAGGCGATCTGCGCCGCTGCCCAGACCGGCCGGATCGGCGACGGCAAGATTTTCATCTCTCCCGTCGAAGGCGCCGTGCGCATCCGCACCGGTGAACGGGACAGCGACGCAATCTGATTTTCCGACCGCCCGCGACCGGCGCGTGCCGGGGCGGAGCGCGTCCTCATCTTCACCGACCCTGACCGGGCGGTCTTTCTAGAGAAGGGCAAGTGCAAATGGCCAGTACGCCGCAAGACATCCTCAAGATGATCGAGGAAAAGGAGATCGAGTGGGTCGATCTGCGCTTCACCGATCCCAAGGGCAAATGGCAGCACCTGACCATGGTCGCGTCGATCCTGACCGAGGATGAGCTGAGCCAGGGCCTGATGTTCGACGGTTCGTCGATCGAAGGCTGGAAGGCGATCAACGAATCGGACATGATCCTCAAGCCCGACCTCGACGCCGCCTATGTCGATCCGTTCAGCGCCACGCCGATGCTGATCCTCTTCTGCGACATCGTCGAGCCGGACACGGGCGAACTGTACAGCCGCGATCCGCGTTCGACCGCCAAGCGCGCCGAAGCCTTCGTCAAGTCGGCCGGGTTCGGCGACACCGTCTATGTCGGCCCCGAAGCCGAATTTTTCATGTTCGACGATGTCCGGTTCAACACCGACTATAATGAGTCCTTCTACAAGATCGACGATATCGAGCTGCCGACCAACACCGGCCGTGAATATGAAGGCGGCAATCTGGGCCATCGCCCGCGCGCCAAGGGCGGCTATTTCCCCGTCGCGCCGGTCGATCCGGCGACCGACATCCGCGCCGAAATGGTTACCACCATGCTCGAAATGGGCCTGCCCTGCGACAAGCATCATCATGAAGTCGCCGCCGCGCAGCATGAGCTGGGCCTGACCTTCGGCACGCTGGTCCAGACCGCCGACCGCATGCAGATCTACAAATATGTCGTGCAGATGGTCGCCCAGGCCTATGGCAAGACCGCGACCTTCATGCCCAAGCCGATCGCGCAGGATAACGGGTCGGGCATGCACACCCACATGTCGATCTGGGAAAATGGCAAGCCGCTGTTCGCGGGCGAAGGCTATGCCGGCCTGTCGGACACCTGCCTCTATTTCATCGGCGGCGTCGTCAAACATGCCAAGGCGCTCAACGCCTTCACCAACCCGACTACCAACAGCTACAAGCGTCTGGTGCCCGGTTTCGAGGCGCCGGTGCTGCTCGCCTATTCGGCGCGCAACCGTTCGGCCTCCTGCCGCATCCCCTATGGCGCGGGCGCCAAGGCGAAGCGCGTGGAATTCCGCTTCCCCGACGCGATGGCCAACCCCTATCTCTGCTATGCCGCGCTGCTGATGGCCGGCCTCGACGGCATCGAGAACAAGATCCATCCGGGCGCCGCGATGGACAAGAATCTGTACGACCTGCCGCCCGAAGAGCTGAGCGAAGTGCCCACCGTCTGCGCCTCGCTGCGTGAAGCGCTGACCAGCCTGGAAGCCGATTATGAGTTCCTGCTGAAGGGCGACGTCTTCACCAAGGATCAGATCGACGCCTATATCGAGCTGAAGTGGCCGGAAGTCTATCGCTGGGAAATGACCCCCTCGCCGGTCGAATTCGACATGTATTACAGCAGCTGATCCATCAGCCGCTTGGAAACGGAAAGGCCCGGCCGCACCAGCGACCGGGCCTTTTTCTTGTGGGTCGGAGAGAGGGGCGGCGCACCGCGAGCCGCGCGGAGGCTGGTGAGGAGAAGGGCCGCATTGCCGCGCTTGCCCAGTGCCCGTGGAAGAGCTGTACCGAGAAAATGCCCGCCTGACCGTTCGCCCTGAGCCGGCCGAAAGGCCCGCGCGACGCTTCTAAGCCCGTCGAAGAGCCGTGCCGATCCACGGCCAGACATCGCGCCTTGCCCACCCCCCGTTCGGGCTGAGCTTGTCGAAGCCCCGTCCCGATCCATGGTCAGAGCATCGCGCCTTGCCTGCTCACCGTTCGGGCTGAGCCTGTCGAATCCCCATCCTTCATCTCAGAACAGCCATTCCCTCCCTCGGCACACAGCCGAAGAAGCGGAGATGCCGATCCGAAACCCCTTGCTCCAAACGCAGAAGAAAATAGGCGGCTTCGACAAGCTCAGCCTGAACGGATGTGGGGTTTTATTGAAGCGCTCCCGATCCATGGCCAGAGCATCGCGCCATACCTGCCTCGCCGTTCGGGCTGAGCTTGTCGAAGCCCGGTCCATCCTCTCGGGACAGCCAAGCCGAAAGCGACCGCCCCAGCGCCAGCCCGCCCCTCACCCCCGCTCGGGGATCGCGGCGCCGAACAACAGGATCGGCTCGCCGGGGGCGGAGAGGATGATTTCACCGCAGGCGTCCGTCACCAGCTTGCGCACCATGAAGGCCGCCGCCGTGCGCGAGGCCAGTGCCTCCATCGGCAGCGTCCCCGCCAGCGCCCCGCGCAGTTCCGGGTCCAGCACAACCTTCGGCCCCTCGGCCCGCACGACGATCTCCACCAGCCCCTCGCGCTGTTCCGCGCCGATGTCGAGCTGACCACCGCGCACCAGCGCCTCGCCGGCGATCAGCGCCAGGTTCAGCAAAATCTTGACCGCCAGCTTATCGAGCAACTGTTCCTCGACCAGCCAGCCCAGCTTCACCCGGCCCGATCCGGCGAACATGCCCTCGATCGCCACGCGCGCCTCATGCGGCGGCACGGCATCACCGAAGCCACCGGCCGACCCGAAGGCCAGGCGAAAGAATTTCAGCTTGTTGGCCGACGTCCGCGCGCTTTCGCCCAGCAGCTCGACGCAGCGGTCGCGCATTTCCGGGTCGGTCTCATCCGCCATCAATTCCAGCCCGTTATTGAGCGCACCGACCGGGCTCAACAGGTCGTGGCAGAGGCGCGAGCATAGCAGGCTGGCGAATTCGAAGCTGTCGATCTGATCGGTCATGTAGGTCAGCGGCCACCGGGATGATATTGGGGGAGAAGTCCGGCTAATGCGCCCCCGCGCCGCGCGATGCAACCCCGGCCCACCGCCTTTAGCTCACCGGATATCGAGCGGCGACTCGATAAAGCGCGCCGCCCCGCCCTCCCCGGGCACCGCGATCCACAGCCGCGCCGCCTCGTCCGCGACGATCAGCCACAGGCTGCCATCGGGCGCCGCACAGGCCAAATCGGTGGCGGACGGCTCGGGCCGGCCGGACGGATGGCTGTGATAATGGCCGATGGGGCGCTGCCCCCCTGCCCGCGCCGCACGATGGGCGGCGATCAGCACGGCCGGGTCCAGCTCGAAATGGCGGGCCGGATCGGGCGCGACATTGGCGGCCGGGCGGATCGCCTGGATATGGTCCGGCGCGCCCAGCAACAGGCCGCAAATCTCCCCCGGCTCGGCCCGCGCCAGATCGCATATTTGTTGCAGCAGCGTTCTTGCAATGGTGACGGTCATGCCTACATGGATTAGCCAATGGGTCCGGGGGTTTCCATCATCCAAATTGCTATCGGCGACGCGCAGGCGGGCATGCGGCTCGACAAGGCGCTGGCGCTTGCCCTGCCCGATCTCTCGCGCGAGCGGCTGAAGGCCTTGATCCTCGAAGGCCATGTGACCGCCACCGGCACCAATGCCTGCCCCAGTCCTTCAGCGAAAGTCGTCGCCGGCGACAGTTACAGCATCACTCTGCCCGAAGCGCGTCCGCTCGATACGGTGGCGCAGGATATTCCGCTCAACGTCGTCCATGAGGATGCCGAGCTGATCGTGATCGACAAGCCCGCCGGCCTCGTCGTCCATCCCGCCGCCGGCAATCTCGACGGCACGCTGGTCAATGCGCTGCTGCACCATTGCCGCGGGCAGCTGTCGGGCATTGGCGGCGTCGCGCGTCCGGGTATCGTCCACCGCATCGACAAGGATACTTCCGGGCTTCTGGTCGTTGCTAAGACAGACCGGGCGCATGAAGGGCTGGCGCGGCAGTTCAAGGATCATAGTATCGACCGGCTCTATGCCGCCATCGTCTATGGCGTGCCGATGCCCGGCGCCGGCATGATCGACGCCTGGGTCGGCCGGTCCGGCTCCGACCGCAAGAAGATGGCGGTCCTGTCGGAGGGGCGCGGCAAACATGCCGTCACTCACTATCGCACCATCGAGCGGCTGCGGGGCGCCGCCCTGGTCGAATGTAGGCTTGAAACCGGCCGCACCCATCAGGTCCGTGTGCATCTGACGCATATCGGACACCCCTTGATAGGGGATCCGCTTTACGGTAGAGAAAGAAAAGGTTTTAAAACGATACTGGAAACGCTTTGTTTCAAAAGGCAGGCATTGCACGCCAAACGGCTGGGGTTCATACACCCCGTAACGCAAGAGCCGCTGACTTTTGATAGTGCCCTGTCCGCAGATATGCAGGAACTGTTAAGCGAGCTCCACGTATAAGGTTCGACAAATTTGCGACGGCGCCTGGACGCCTCTTCTGGGTCCCGCCGCGCAATGAAAGGGAAAGGTGAAGCGACATGGCCAATAAGAGCAATGTCCCCGCGGTTCCGGCGCTGGGCGGTGAAGCCAGCCTCAACCGCTATCTTTCGGAGATCCGCAAATTTCCGCTGCTGACGCCAGAGCAGGAATATATGCTGGCCAAGCGCTATCAGGAACATCAGGATCCTGAGGCCGCCGCGCAGCTGGTAACGTCGCATCTCCGTCTCGTGGCAAAGATCGCCATGGGCTATCGCGGCTATGGATTGCCGGTCAGCGAGCTGATCAGCGAGGGCAATATCGGCCTGATGCAGGGCGTGAAGAAGTTCGAGGCCGATCGCGGCTTTCGCCTGGCGACCTACGCCATGTGGTGGATCCGCGCGTCGATCCAGGAATTCATTCTCCGCTCCTGGAGCCTGGTGAAGATGGGCACCACCGCCGCGCAGAAGAAGCTGTTCTTCAACCTGCGGCGGATGAAGAATAATATCGAGGCTTTCGAGGATGGCGATCTGCGCCCCGAGGACGTCACCAAGATCGCGACCGATCTTGGCGTCAGCGAGGAAGACGTCATCTCCATGAACCGCCGCATGGCGATGGGCGGCGACACGTCGCTCAACGTGCCGATGCGCGAGGATGGCGAGGGCCAGTGGCAGGATTGGCTGGTCGACACCGATCCGTTGCAGGATGAGCGCGTCGCCGACGAGCAGGAGCGCGTGCTGCGGCACGATATGCTGGTCGAGGCGATGGACGACCTCAACGACCGGGAAAAGCATATCCTCGCCGAACGTCGTCTGGCCGAAGAGCCCAAGACGCTTGAGGAACTGAGCCAGGTCTATGGCGTCAGCCGCGAGCGGGTTCGCCAGATCGAGGTGCGCGCCTTTGAAAAGCTGCAAAAGGCGATGATGCGCATTGCCGGCGACCGGATCGGCAAGCTGAGCAGCCGGCTGGCGCTCGCCTGACCCGGCCGTAGCCGACAAAGAAGCCCCGGAGCGATCCGGGGCTTTTTTTTGTGCCCGGAGCGGCGGACGGAATGGCGTTCGCTCCGCCAGAACCTACTCCTCCGATCACCCCGAGCCTGTCGAGGGGCCATTCCCCCCCAAGAGCCGGGCCAAAACGACAAGCCGGGCGTCGACATGACTCAGCCGAGACGGTTCTCATTCCCGGCCCGATGCTCTAGGTTTTTCCCATGAGCAAAGCCAAGCCCGCCGCGCGCCGCCGCGCGCCTTTCTGGATCCGCCTGCCACTGCAATTGCTGCTGGCCTTCATCCTCCTGTCGCTGCTGATGGTGCTTCTCTACCGCTTCGTGCCGCCGCCGATCACGCTCACCATGGCGTTCGACCGCAACGGCTTCACCAAGGACTGGACGAGCCTCGACCGGATCGACCCCGACATGGCCCGCGCCGCCATCGCCGCCGAGGATAGCCGCTTTTGCAACCATCATGGCTTCGACGTCGACGCCATTGCCCAGGCCATGCGCCATAATGCCAGCGGCGGCCGCATCCGCGGCGGATCGACGATCAGCCAGCAGACGGCGAAAAATGTCTTCCTGTTCCAGGGCGGCGGCTTTGTCCGCAAAGGGTTCGAAGCCTGGTTCACCGTCCTCATCGAAGCGATCTGGGGCAAGCGGCGGATCATGGAAGTCTATCTCAACGTCGCGGAAACCGGCATCGGCACCTATGGCGTGGAGGCCGGGTCGCAGCGCTATTTCAACCATGGCGCCCAGACGCTGAGCCGCGCCGAAGCCGCCCGCCTCGCCGCCGTCCTGCCGCTCCCCAAGAAGCGCGCCGCCGTCGCCCCCACCGGCTTCACCCGCCGCTACGGCAACAGCATCACCCGCCGCATCGGCATCGTCCAGCGCGACGGCCTCGACAGCTGCCTGCGGTAGCGCGGGCGACGAAGCGGTCTGGTTCAAGCACCTACAGACACAAAAAAGGCGCGGATCGCTCCGCGCCTTTTCCTTTGGATCTGAATGCCAGGCTTAGAAGCCGACGATCAGCGTCGCGCTAACGGCGCGCGGCGAACCGAAGTTCACGAACGACGAGGACGAGCTGGCCAGCGTGTCCAGACCGCCGCTGAACGAGCCGACATAGAATTTGTCGAACAGGTTGCTGACGTTGAACTGGATAGCGCCCTTTTCCATGCCCAGGCTCGCCAGCGAGTAGCGCAGGTCGAGGTCGACGATCGTGTAGGCACCGAACTTGGCACCCGGGAAGATCCGCTTGGACGCGCCGGTGCTGGTCGTCGCCGTCTGGATCTCACCATTGATGTCGTTCAGATAGCGCGAGCTGGTGCGCTTGGCCTGAACGCCGAAGGTGAAGTCGCCCAGATTGCCCTGGAGACGGCCACCGAACAGATATTTCGGGGCTTCGCGCTCACGCTTGCCTGCGGTCCGCAGATAGGCGACGCCATCCTGCACATAGCAAAGGCCGGCAAGCTGAATGTCGCTGTCGACAGCGCAGCTGGCGGTCACGGCATCATTCTGGATTTCCGACTTGATGTACGACCCGAACACATAAGCCGTCACTTCCTTGATCGGGCTGTAGGAGATGCTTCCGTCGATGCCATACTTCTTCACCGGACCCAGATTGGCCGTGGTGGCGTTGCCGTCGATGTCATAGGCGGTGATCAGGCGGTTCTTATATTTCGAATACCAACCGGTAAGCGAAGCCTGAACCTTGCCGCTGGTGTAGCGCAGGCTCGCGTCGAAGCTGTCCGACGTTTCGGCGATACGCTCGGCCTCCGGCGTACCGGCCGCGAAGGCGAAGGCATTGTAGAGCGCGTCGGTGCTGGGAACCGAGATATTCTTGGCATAGCTGCCGGCGATGCTGACTTCCGGCGTGATCTTCAGCGTAGCGCCGACATTGGGCAGGAACTTGTCATATTTGATCTTGCGCGCCTGCGGCAGAGCCTGGGTCGGATTGGCGGCGGCATAGTCCGCAACCTGATCCTGCGGCACGCAGTTGACGAAGCCGCCGGTGCTGGTGGTGAAGCAGAACTGGTTGAGGTCACGCGTGAAGAAAGGCACGCGACCGCCGATCAGAACCGTCAGATTATCCTCGAAGAACTGACCGCGATATTCACCGGCAACCTGATGCAGCGTGGCATAGGACAGACGATCGCGCTTCGTCAGCGCATTACCGGCAGCATCTTCCACCGGATCGTTGATCGGGAAGACGTCGAGCGGCGTGCCGCCCAGGTCCAGCAAACCGGCATAGCCGGTCTGACGGTGGCGGGCGCGGTCATAGCTGTAGGACAGACGAACGCGATTGCTGTCGTCAATCTCATAGGCAAGGTTGGCGATGCCGACCCAGCGACGGGTGTTGGTCTGGCTCGGCTGAAGCAGCGTCACCTGACCGATGGCGCCGTCACCATTGAGGTCGCGACCGAAATAGAAGGAACCATTATAGTTGCCGGTGAACTGCTGGCCGCCCGAGGTGAAGAAACCTTCATTGGCGCTGGTCGTGCCGCCGCCATTGGCCTTGACCCACTGATAGGCGCCGTCGACCGAGAGCGTCAGGCGTTCCGCCAGTGTGAACTTGGAGTTCAGGCGGACATTGCCGGTGTTCGACGGGTTGAAACGGCGCTCGAAGTCGGTGCCGCAGCGGTTGGTGGTGCTGGTCTGGCTGACGGTGCAGGGATAACCGCCGGCGATGTCATAGAAACGGCCGGCCTTGTCACCCGTGAAAGCGCTGGCGCGGAAGGGCGAACCACCGAAATTGTTGCGGTTCTGGTTATAGTGACCGGCAACCGACACGAAGTCGCCATTGTCGCCAATGTCCTGCCACAGCTTGGCATTATACTGCTGCTTATTGACCTTGCCGTAATTGGCGTAGGAGGCATCGTTGGTCGCGCGCGAAGCCGAGAACCAGGCCTTGGTGCCGTGACCGGTCAGGTCGCCGGTGTTGACCACGCCGAACATGCGGAAATAGGGGCGATCGCCCGAACCGTCCGCGACAATGTTGCCGTAGCTGACGCTGGCGAGCACGCCATAGTCGTCGCTCGGTTCCAGCGTGTTGATGTTGACGGTGCCGCCGACCGCTGCGGCGGTGGGGCTGTCCACGTCGGTCGAGCCGAGGTTGACGTTGACGTTCTCGATCAGTTCGGCGTCAACCTGCTGGTTGGTGTAAACCGCATAATTGCCCGAGTCATTGAGCGGGATGCCGTCAAACGTCTGCGAGATGCGATCCGAACCGAAACCACGGATGGTGAAGTTACCACCGCTCGAACCCCAGGGATCGTTGTTGGTGAAGCTGACGCCGGGAACGAGGTTGATGATCTCGTTGACGGTCTGACCCGGGCGCTGCGCCTGTATGATTTCCTGCGTCAGGACAACCTTCGCCTTGGGCGAGTCGGGGATCTTCACGCCGCCGACGCCATTGTCGATGCGGGCGCCAGTGACGATGATGGAATCTTCGAAGTCCGAAGAACCCGTCGACTGCGCGAAGGCGGCGGTTGGGGCGGCGACGGCGGCAAGCGCTGCGCTGCACATCAGAAACTGCTTCATCAAACCCATGTCCCTTATCATGAGGAGCGCGATGCCCCCTTGTTTCGTCCGGCTCTTTCAAGCTGGCTGGCCCTGTGACGGCCTCTGGCGACGCCCCTGTGATGTGTCGATTGCAAATTTGTTACATTAGTCGGACTACGCTTCGGTTAACGCCCGCAGCTGCACATAAAATTCGTGGCTCGTGCTTGGCACCCGACCCTCTAACCCTAGCTTTCCGTAGCGTTTTCGAAGATCGGCAGCGCTCCGCGGCCGGCTGGTGCAATTTTGCAACGCAACAGGATTATTTGCCTAAAGCACGGAACCGAAACGAAAACGGGCCGGCGGTTGCCCGCCAGCCCGTTGCATTTTCGTCCTTGAAAAGGGGGATCAGGCGGCGTCTTCGGCCCGCTTGTCCTTCTCGCTGAAGACGCGAATCGGTTCCTTGGTGCCGGCGACGACATCCTTGTCGACCACCACTTCGCCCACGCCCTCCATCGACGGCAGGTCGAACATCGTGTCGAGCAGGATCGCCTCCAGGATCGAGCGCAGCCCGCGCGCGCCGGTCTTGCGCTCGATCGCCTTCTTGGCGATCGCAGTCAGCGCGTCGTCGGTGAAGCTCAGCTCGACATTCTCCATGTCGAACAGCTTGCCATATTGCTTCACCAGCGCGTTCTTCGGCTCGACCAGAATCTTGACCAGCGCGGCCACGTCCAGATCCTCCAGCGTCGCGATGACGGGCAAGCGGCCGACAAATTCGGGGATCAGGCCGAATTTGAGCAGATCCTCCGGCTCGCTCTGCCGCAGCAGTTCGCCGGTCTTGCGCTCCTCGGGCGCGGCGACATGCGCGCCGAAACCGATCGACTTGGCTTCCAGACGGTCGCCGATGATCTTTTCCAGCCCCGCAAAGGCGCCGCCGCAGATGAACAGGATGTTGGTCGTGTCCACCTGCAGGAATTCCTGCTGCGGATGCTTGCGGCCGCCCTGCGGTGGCACGCTGGCGGTGGTGCCTTCCATCAGCTTGAGCAGCGCCTGCTGCACGCCTTCGCCCGACACGTCGCGGGTGATGGAGGGGTTTTCCGCCTTGCGGCTGATCTTGTCGATCTCGTCGATATAGACGATGCCGCGCTGCGCCTTTTCGACATTATAGTCAGACGCCTGCAACAGTTTGAGGATGATATTCTCGACATCCTCACCGACATAGCCGGCCTCGGTCAGCGTGGTGGCGTCGGCCATGGTGAAGGGCACGTCGAACGTCTTGGCCAGCGTCTGCGCCAGCAGAGTCTTGCCGCAGCCGGTCGGGCCGACGAGCAGGATGTTCGACTTGGCCAGCTCCACCTCGCCCGGCTTGGTGCCGTGGTTCAGCCGCTTATAATGGTTATGGACCGCAACCGACAGGACGCGCTTCGCCCGGTTCTGGCCGATCACATAATCGTCCAGCACATCGCAGATTTCCTGCGGGGTCGGCACGCCGCCATCCTTCTTGCCGACGAGACCGCCCTTGGTCTCCTCGCGGATGATGTCGTTGCACAGCTCCACGCATTCGTCGCAGATGAAAACGGTCGGCCCCGCGATCAGCTTGCGCACTTCATGCTGCGACTTGCCGCAGAAGGAGCAGTACAGCGTGCTTTTAGAATCGGAGCCCGTAAGCTTTGTCATTCGCCAATCTTTCCTCCCCACCTCCGGCGACATGCCGGTTCGGGCCGGGGATATTCTGGTCCAGCGGTCACCCTAAACCGCGGCGCGCCTTCTCGACAAGCTCTGAAATGGCGCGTCGCGGTAAAGATACCCTTTAACCTTCCGATGTTTCCGCCAGGGCGGGCCGCCGGTCGAACACTTCATCGACCAGACCGAACGCCTTGGCTTCTTCGGCCTCCAGGAAGGTGTCGCGATCCATGGCGCGCTCGATCTCCTCGATCGGACGGCCGGTATAGGTCGAATAGAGGCTGTTCAGCCGCTTGCGGATGCGAAGGATTTCCTTGGCCTGGATCTCGATATCGCTGGCCATGCCCTGCGCACCGCCCGAGGGCTGATGCACCATGATGCGCGCATTGCTGAGCGCGATGCGCTTGCCCGGCTCACCGGCGGCCAGCAGGAAGCTGCCCATGGAGGCGGCCTGGCCGATGCACACGGTGCCGACCTGCGGACGGATATATTTCATCGTGTCGTGGATCGCCATGCCGGACGTCACCACGCCGCCGGGCGAGTTGATGTACATCCAGATGTCCTTCTTCGGATTTTCCGACTCGAGGAACAACAGCTGGGCGACGATCAGCGACGCCATATGATCCTCGACCTGGCCGGTCACGAAGATGATCCGCTCCCGCAGCAGCCGCGAGAAAATGTCGAAGCTGCGCTCGCCGCGGTTCGACTGTTCGATAACGATAGGAACCAGCGCGGCCATGGGATCATGCATGATGTTTGTCATTTTGCTCTTTCAGAGTGGTTGCTCTTGCCCGGTCCCTACATCGGGACAAAAAGCGCGCCGTTCAAGGGGGAACCATTCTCCCCGCCCCATGCGCGACCTATTCCGCCGGGCGGCGGAGCCGGCTCAGTCGCGCCGGGCGAAATCGCTGGGCGCGCGATGGGCGAGATAGGCGAGCCGCCGCATCTCGCGCCGGCCGCGCACCACCGTGTCGAGGATCAGCCCGCACGTGCCCGACAGCGACGCCAGGATCATCACGCCGGTGACGAGGATGGCGGTCGGGAAACGCGGCACCAGCCCGGTCTGCGCATAGGTCACGACCAGCGGCACCGCCAGCCCCACCGCCAGCGCCGCCAGCGCCAGGGCGATGATGCCGAAGAAAAGGATCGGCCGCTCGATGCGATATAGCGTGACGATGGTGCGCAGGATACGCCAGCCGTCGCGATAGGTGGACAGCTTGCTCACCGACCCTTCGGGCCGCGCGCCATAGGCGGTCACCACCTCCGCCACTGGCATCGCCAGCTCCAGCGCGTGGACGCTGATCTCGGTCTCGATCTCGAAACCCGCCGACAGCACGGGGAAGCTTTTGACGAAGCGGCGGGAAAAGACGCGATAGCCCGACAGGATATCGGTGAAGCTGCGCCCGAACAGCTGTTTCAGCAGGCCCGTCAGCGCCCAGTTGCCGAAGCGATGGCCGCGCCGATAGGCCGCCTCCACCTCGCTGCGGCGGGCGCCGACCACCATGTCCAGATTATCCTCCAGCATGGCCGCGACCATCGCCGGCGCGGCGGCGGCCTCATAGGTCGCATCGGCATCGGCCATGATGTAGATGTCGGCGTCGATGTCGGCGAACATGCGGCGGACCACATGGCCCTTGCCCTGCTGACGCACGCGCCGGACGATGGCGCCGGCCTCGGCCGCGAGTTCGCAGCTGGCATCGCTGCTGTTATTGTCGAAGACATAGATGGTGGCACGGGGCAGCGCGCGGCGGAAATCGCCCACCGTCTGCACGATGGCGCCCGCCTCATTATAACAGGGCAGGATCACCGCGATGCGCGGTTCCGCCTGCACCGATGCGCCCGTCTCTGCCGCCAGCTGCTTCATCTGCCCCGTCTATCCTCTGTCCGGCCCGCCTGCCCTGCCGGCGACCCGCAATAGAAAAGCGCCCGAACTCCCATGGGAGGCCGGGCGCTCTGTCCAGTCTGTCCGCGGCCTTATTCAGCCTTGGCAGCGGCCTTCTTCGCCGGCGCCTTCTTGGCCTTGGGCTTCTCCTCGGCGGCGGCCTCGGTCACGGCCTCATCCTTCTTGGCAGCCTTTTTGGCGGCCGGCTTCTTGGCCGGGGCAGCCTTTTCAGCAGCCGGAGCATCGGCAGCGGCCTCATCGGCGGCCGGGGCGTCCTCGGCCTTCTTCTTGGCGGCCTTCTTCGCCTTGGGCTTTTCGTCATGGTCATGGCCGCAATCGGGGCCATGGACGTGCGGCTTGATGTCGCCATCTTCGGCTTCGATCGCCGCTTCCAGCTCTTCGCGGCTCACGGCGCGGTCGCTGATCTCGGCCTTCTCGAACAGGAAGTCGACGACCTTGTCCTCATAGAGCGGGGCGCGCAGCTGGGCGGCGGCCATCGGGTCCTGACGGACATATTGCACGAAACGCTCGCGATCCTGCGGACCATATTGCTGCGCGGCCTGCATGATCAGGCGGTTCATTTCCTGATCGGAAACGGTGACGCCATTGGCCTGGCCGATTTCCGAGAGCAGCAGGCCCAGACGGACGCGACGGACCGCGATGGCGCGATAATCGTCCTTCTCGGCTTCCATTTCCTTGAGGGCCGCTTCGGGATCTTCCTCATGGCTGGCTTCATGCTGAAGCTGCGCCCAGATCTGGTTGAACTCGGCCTCGACCATGCTCGGCGGCACGTCGAAATCATGAGCCTCGGCCAGCTGGTCCAGCAGCTTGCGCTTCATATGGGTGCGGGTGAGGCCGTTATGCTCCTGCTCGATCTGCCCCTTGAGCAGCTCGTTCAGCTTGTCGAGACCTTCCAGGCCCAGCGACTTGGCGAACTCGTCATCCAGCTTGGGCTTGTCGGCGTCCAGGATCGCCTTGACGGTGACGTCGAAGGTCGCGGCCTTCCCGGCGAGATGCGCGGCGCCATAATCTTCGGGGAAGTTGACCTCGATGGTCTTTTCCTCACCCTTCTTCACGCCGGTCAGCTGTTCCTCGAAGCCGGGGATGAACTGGCCCGAGCCGATCGTCAGCTTGACGTCCTCGGCCGAACCGCCCTCGAACACCTCGCCGTCGATCTTGCCGACGAAATCGATGGTCAGCGTGTCGCCGTCCTTCGCCTTGTGCGCGGCGGGATATTCCTCCAGCGCGCCCTGCTGGCTGGCGATGCGGCCGGCGGCCTCGGCCACCTGCGCGTCGCTCACCTCGACGGTCAGGCGCTCAAGCTTGAGGCCATCCACGCTCGGCGCTTCGATTTCGGGCAGCACTTCCAGAGCGACCTTGACCTCGGCATCCTTGCCGAACTCGAAATTCTCGTCCAGCTCGACCGAAGGCTGCATCGCGGGACGCAGCTTGTTGTCGGCGATCAGCTTCTGGATGCCGTCCTGGATCGAATTGTTGAGCGCGTCGCGCTGCAACGATTCCCCGTGCATTTTCTTGACGAGATTGGCCGGAACCTTGCCGGGACGGAAGCCGGGCATACGCACCTGCGGGGCGATCGCCTGCACTTCCTTTTCCACCCGAGCGTCGATGTCTTTCGACGTGATGGTCACGGTATAGGCGCGCTTCAGGCCCTCGTTCAACGTCTCGACAGTCTGCATCTTTTCTCTCAAACGCTTTCTTCAGCTGAATTTCGGTGGCGTCGCCGCGGTCGGCGCTCTGGTGCGGGCGAAGGGACTCGAACCCCCACATCTTGCGATACCAGAACCTAAATCTGGCGCGTCTACCAGTTTCGCCACGCCCGCATCGGTCGCCGGTCGGCGCGGCATAGAGAAAAGCGGGGCGGGAGGCAAGGGAAAGGGCGATCTATAGTTGCCGCCGGTCGGAACCCCTGGCCGCGCCCGGGCGTAGCTAGGAAGAGAAGGAGCATATCCGACATGGCCACCATACCCGATCCGACCCCCGGCGGCACCCCTGCCCCCGACATCATCGAACCGCAATCCCCGCCCGAAACCCCCGCCCCGAATTTCCCCGACGAAGCCCCCGCGCGCGAGCCGCCGGAAATCACCCCGCCCGGCCCTGATTATGACCAGCCCGACAATGCCCCGCTGGAGCTGCCGCCGGATTGAGGCTGCGTTTCGATTAAAAAGGCAGGATGTCGATAGACTTAGCCCGGATGGCTATCGCCAAGGCGCGACGGTCTGCCTCAGCCCAACATATCCCGCACCAGCGCCGGCACCAGCTCGCTGGCCGGGCCGAGCCGGCTTTCCTCGAAATAGATGCTGCCGGCGGACGGATCGAGATTAAGCTCCAGCGTCCGCGCCCCATAGTGGCGCGCCGTCTGCACGAAGCCCGCCGCAGGATACACCGCGCCCGACGTGCCGATCGACACGAACAGATCGGCCTGCGCCAGCGCCGCCTCGATCCGCTCCATCTCATAGGGCATCTCGCCAAAGAAGACGATGTCGGGCCGCAACCGCGCCGCCCCGCATCCCGAACAGACGCTCCCCGGCGGCAGCGGCCCGTCCCACGCGACCGCCTTGCCGCAGCCCGCGCACAGGGCGGAGCGCAGCGCGCCATGCATATGCAGCAACCGCTGCGCCCCGGCCCGCTCATGCAGGTCATCGACATTCTGCGTCACGATCAGCAGGTCGCCGCTCCAGTTGCGGTCCAGCGCCGCGAGCGCCTCATGCGCGGCATTGGGCGCAACCTCCGCCAGCTTCGCCCGCCGCTCGTCATAGAAGCGATGCACCAGCGCCCGGTCCCGCGCCAGAGCCTCGGGCGTACAGACATCCTCGACCCGATGCCCCTCCCACAGTCCATCGGGTCCGCGAAAGGTCGCCAGACCGGACTCGGCCGAAATGCCCGCGCCGGTGAGGATGAGGATGTTGTGAATATCGGTCATGCCCCGACGATAGGGGCCGGCCACCGCAACCGGAAGCGCAATCAGCCATCCTCCGGCTCTATGCCGTTCGCGCGGTGATAGTCTCGCTCGAAGGGGCGGCTCAAGGCCGCACAGATTTTGCCGACACAGCCAATCGCCAGCTGCGCCAATAGCGAACAGGCTATGACCGGCAGGAGCAGGACAAGCGCGGCCAATATCCAGTCCCCCACCATCATCGGCTTTCCTCCTGTCCAAAGGCCCGCAGCTGAGCGCACAGGATGATCTTATCACGCGAAGGTCGATGTCGATACCTCACCGTAACGAAAGGTGGAGCGGAAAAAGGGGACAGAGCAGCGACTAATTGGCCTTACCAATTGCGAACGACAGCACTCGCTCCCATGCCGTTACTTCAATAACTTAGCGAAAACGCAAAACAGCATCGAGTGTAGCACCCCTGTTGCGTTTCCTATTTTCGCAGTCTCGACCGGACAGACCAATATCACCGTCTCTCCTCCCCGCCCCGCGCTCGGCAGATGACAAAGGCGCGCCGCTCTGGCATCGGGCCGGCACAGGCAATAGGACCAGCATGATGACAAGGATCGGGATTTTCGGCGCCGGCGGGCGAATGGGGCGTGCGATTGCGCAGGCGGCAGCGGATGCGGGGCTGGGCCTTGCCGGCGGCACCGATCGCCAGGGGGCAGGCGAATTGCTGCCCGGCATCGCCATCGGCACCGATCCGCTCGCCCTCGCCGAAACCAGCGACGTGCTGATCGACTTTTCCGTGCCGGGTGCCCTCTCCGCCCATCTCGACGCCTGCATCGCCGCGCGCAAGCCGCTGCTGATCGGCACCACCGGGCTGGAGCCGGTCCATCACGGCCTGATCGACAATGCCGCCGCGCATATTGCGGTGCTGCAAACCGGCAATACCTCGCTCGGCGTCAATCTCCTCTCCGTCCTGGTGCGCCAGGCCGCCGCCGCCCTGGGCGAGGATTGGGATATCGAAATCGTCGAAATGCATCACCGGCACAAGGTCGATGCCCCCTCCGGCACCGCGCTGCTGCTGGGCGAAGCGGCGGCGCAGGGGCGCGCCATCGCGCTGGACGAACATAGCGAGCGGGGCCGCGACGGCATCACCGGCGCGCGCGCAGCCGGCGCCATCGGCTTTGCCGCCCTGCGCGGCGGATCGGTCGCCGGCGACCATCAGGTGATCTTCGCGGCCGAAGGCGAGCGGATCGAGATCGGCCATCGCGCCGAACATCGCGGCATCTTCGCCCGCGGCGCGGTGAAGGGCGCGCTCTGGCTCGCGGGTCAGCCCCATGGCCGCTATGACATGAAGGCCGTGCTGGGCCTCTGACCGCGATGAACAAGGCGCAGATATTCGACTTTTTCAGCCGCCTCGCGGAAGCCAATCCCGCGCCCGAGACGGAGCTGGAATATGGCAATGACTATCAGCTGCTGGTCGCGGTCGTGCTGTCCGCGCAGGCCACCGATGTCGGCGTGAACAAGGCGACCCGCGCCCTCTTCTGCGAGGTGCAGACCCCCGCGCAGATGGTGGCGCTGGGCGAGGACGGGCTGAAGGCGCATATCAAGACCATCGGGCTGTTCAACGCCAAGGCGAAGAATGTGATCGCCCTGTCGGAGATCCTGGAGCGCGATTTCGGCGGCGAGGTGCCGCAGGATCGCGATACCCTCACCACCCTGCCCGGCGTCGGGCGCAAGACCGCCAATGTCGTCGTCAACACCGCCTTCGGGCAGGAAGCCTTTGCGGTCGACACCCACATCTTCCGCGTCGGCAACCGCACCGGCCTCGCCCCCGGCAAGACCGTGCTGGCGGTCGAGCAGAAGCTCGACAAGCGCGTCCCCAGCCCCTTCCGCCGCGACGCGCATCACTGGCTGATCCTGCACGGCCGCTATGTCTGCAAGGCGCGGCGCCCCGAATGCTGGCGCTGCATCGTCGCCGACCTGTGTCGCTTCAAGCCCAAGACCCCCGCACCGCCGGCCAAGGGCGCCGCCTGACGAACGGGCACGCGCCATGCTATAGGGGTGGCAAAGCCGGCCGCCATGACGTGCCGGCACCCGGCCTCTTTCTAGAAGTGACGAGCATGTCCGTCCTGCGCCAGCCCCGCTTCCTCATCGCCGTAACGATCGCCTGCGCCGCCGCGCCAGCGCTCAGCCGCAGCGCCCCCGATCCCTATCTGCCCGATGGCGATCCGGTCAGCTGCATCTCGCTCAGCCAGATCCGCTCGACCCAGGTGCGCGACGATCGGACCATCGATTTTCATATGACCGGCCGGCGCATCTACCGCAACCAGCTGCCCGCCAGCTGCCCCCAACTGGGCTTCGAGAAGCGCTTCTCCTACAGCACCAGCCTGTCGCGGCTTTGCTCGGTCGATATCATCACCGTGCTCTACAATAACGGCCCCGGCCTGCAACCGGGCGCCAGCTGCGGCCTGGGGCAATTTCAGCCGATGAAGAAGGCGCCGAAAAAATAAGATGCGCTTTCCCGCATTTTGATGCTGGCGCAGCCCATCACCCTTTGCTAAGCGCCCTTGCACCGGCACCAAGCACCCATAGCTCAGCTGGATAGAGCGCTGCCCTCCGAAGGCAGAGGCCAGAGGTTCGAATCCTCTTGGGTGCGCCATTTTTCCCTATCATCCGCGCTGTGCCGTCGGGCTGCATTCCGGAAGATACCGTTCGGATCATAGCGATGTTGCACCTCCATCAACCGGTGGAGACATGTGCCATATGCGTCCTCTAGCCAGCGACTATTATCCAGCTCCGCATAACCCGCGTAAGCGCCGATACCTTCAGCCGCGAGCGTCTTGAATGATGCGGTCGCAAATGCCTTGGCTGCCGCGACGTCCTTGGCGGCCGACCGGGCGCCTGCCATCGCCGTGTGACGTACCAGAATGGCCGCGCTGCGATAGGCGATGCAGGCCGAACTGAGCGGATCAGCATATGCGCCGCCCCACGGGATGAACTCCACCTCTCGCGCTTGGGCATAGCGGCGGTTGGCCGATGCGCAGGCTACCAGATCAGCCAAATTGGGGCGCGGCATCGGCTGGGCAAAGAAATGCGAGCGGGTAGCCTGAAAGCCCACATCACGATAGGGATAGCTCGGCTGCCAAGCGAGCGCACCTCGATGATCGAGCCTCCCTGCAAAATATCGGGCCAGATCCTCTGGCGGTAATCGCAGAATTTCCACATCGCCGGAAAATGGGCCAAGCGCTGATGCCATATCGCCGGCATCATCGCCGGTGGTACCGCCATGCAGCCGGATCAGCGGCTCCGCGTCGGGAACGTCCCCGACCGCCAGCGTCAACTCCACGTTGCACCCAGCATGAGCATAGGGTGCCCAACGCTGCCAGCGGTCGATCAATTCAACAGCCTTGTCGAGGGGCCACTCGCCTTGGAATGACATTCCGCCTTCGCTCGGAGCTGTCTCCAACATCAGTTCCGTCACGGCGGCAAGGCCGATAACGCCTCCCCCGCGCAAGGCCCAGAACAACTCTGGCTCTGACGACTGACTGACTTGGACAAACCGGCCATCGGCCAGGACGACATCGAAACTTCTGACCCGGTCCGCCAGAAAACCCAGCTGGCGCCCCCGATAGCCAAAGCCCCCCGCCATTGCCAGCCCGGCAACAGAGACACCGATACAGCCGCCGGTGGGGATGGAACCTCCGTGTGGCGCCAGCACATCAACCGCCGCCCCGGCGGTAACGCCAGCGCCAAATGCCGCATGATCGCCGTCCACTTGCACTCGTTTGAGTTGGGACAGGTCGATGATAACCTTCGAAGCATTGGATCGATCGGCGAAGCAGTGCCCACCACTCCTCAGCGAGAAATCTCTTTCGGCTGCAACTAGGATCGAAACAGATCGAGCGACGTCTTCGGGCGAAGCGCATCGAACCAGAAGGTCAGGCTCGCTAAATGGAAGACGCGCCGCAAATTGCTTACGCACTTCGGCCATCTCCGGATCGCCAGGATGAATGACCCTGCCATCAAGAGATCGCGTCAGCTGCGATATATAGGTCATAACGTGACCGTCCGATGCAATGCAGCCTGCAAGGTGAAGAGACGCGCATATTCGCCGTCCAGGGACATCAGCTCGTCATGACTGCCTTCCTCTACAACCCGTCCCGCCTTGAGGAAGATGATGCGATCCACATTGCGGATACTGGTCAGCCTGTGCGTGATCAGGATGACCGTTCGTCCTGCACTCAACTTTTGCAGCGACTCATAAGCCGCCATTTCCCCGCGCGCGTCCAGCGGTGCCGTCGGCTCGTCCCAGATCACCACGGGCGCGTCGCGATACAGTCCACGGGCGATTGCCAATCGTTGCCATTGGCCTGCCGACAGGTCGCGTCCTCCTTTGAATTCCCGCGACAATAATGTCTCCCATCCTCCGGGAAGTTGATCGATCATCGCGGTCGCGCCTGCTGACTGGGCGGACCTGGCAAGACGCTGATCATCGCCACGCCATTCCGGCCGTCCCATCTCCACGTTGACGCGGGCTGTATCCGGCCACCGCACCGGTGCTTGCAGCACCATCGCGACATGCGCACTGACCCCTTCGGGACAAAGCTTCGCGAGGTCGCTGCCGTCCCAATATATTCGGCCGTTTGTCGGTGGATATAATCCGCCAATCAGCTTGGCGAGCGTACTCTTCCCGGATCCATTTTCCCCTGCCAGCGCAAGCGTTTCGCCCGCACGGATCGTAAGAGAAATGTCTCGCAAGGCCCAATCGTCGGAGCCGCTATAGCGAAAGCTCACGTCCACCATGGCGATAGATCTGGGCGGAGGCGGCTTGGGTAATACGCCGCTCCCGCGCCCTCTCGCCTCCGCCGCAGCCATGAAATCTTCCAAGTCACCGATATACAGCGCCTTTTCCAGCAGCTGATGACAACTCAAGATGACCTGCTGTAATGACCCGCCGGCACTTCGCATGGCGGCCACAGCCGCGCCCGCAGCCGCCAGACTGATGCTGCCGGCGTGAACCATCCATCCCAGCAGCCCGAAGGCCAGCGCGAGCCCGGAGCCAGACAAGAGGGCTGCGATAGCGCGCATACGCGCCTCGGCGCTCGCAATCCCGATCATATGGTCTTGCAGTCTGCCGGAAGCGGCACGGAAGCGGTCAACAACCCAGGATGCGGTGGCGTTCGCCCGCACCTCGGGCGCCGCTTCACGTTGCGTCGCCAAATCGCCATAGAGACCGGCATGCCGCATCAGCGAAATGGATCGGTCCATCGCGGCATATTGAATGCGAGCGGCGGCAAGCGCTCCCCACAGGCCTGGCGCCAAGGCGAGCAGCAACAGCGGCGCCAATACGGGATGGATCAGCGCCAACGCGCCAACAGCACCGGCTGTCGCGAGGAGAGCGCCCAAAGCATCGATCAGTGCGACAATTGCACCCTCTAGATGAAGAATGCCGCGATCCCGCGCGCGCTTCAGTCGGTCGTAGAAGCTGGCGTCATCGAAGCTCGCAAGATCGACATTCAACGTTGCGGCATATAGCCGCGCTTCAGCAGCCCGTCGAACACGCGGCGCCAGGGTTGCTCGCGCCAGCGACGCGGCGGCGTCCAGCCCGATCCGAACTGCGCCCAACATCAAAAGCAGGACTGCCGACGGTATGGCAGCTGTAAGCGACGCTGAACCGGCTCCTTCTGCAAGAAGGATCGAAAGAAAGCGGTTGAGTATCACGAGCGACCCGCCCACCGCCAAACCCGTGAGCAATTGGCACAGGACGATAAGGCCGACGGCGCCGGGCGCTACATGCCGGATCAGGTGAGCGACGGGACGAATGGCCAGCAGTAACGGTCGCGCAAATCCCTCGACATCACCTTGGTGATCGATACGCCAATAAGGCCTTCCCAGCTCGATCCTGTCTTCCGCCGTCGCCACCAGCCGCTCAACCCAGCATCAATGCCGAAGGCAGTTGCGCCTCCGGATGAGCGCGCAGCAACTGATAAACGATGCCCGAAGTCCCCGTGAACAAGCCCGGGGGCGCGGCGTCACCCGTTACGCCGCAAATGGGGCCATGCTCCTCCAGGCTGCCGAGCAGTTCGGCAAGGAGTGTCTCGCCGTCGAGTTCCGGAGGGGCACGTCCCAGCCGGATTGCGTGGTCGTACAATTCCCACGCGCCAAAGTCGCCATGACAGAGGCAGTGGTTCCACCCACTGCCCGCCTCTCTCGTTCCCTTCACTGCACGATCCAGCGTCCGGGCCGTGTCCGAACTTGAAAGCTCAGGATCGAGGCTCAGTCGCGCCAGGGCAATGCCGACGGTGCCATGACACCAGGCAAAGGAACTCGCTACCCCCTCCAGCCCCCTGAGGTCGCGCCAATTCCCTGCCCCGCTATCCCATAACGAATCTTCAAAAGCGAAGGCAGCCGCCGCAAAATCAGCATGGCGCTTGCACCTTGTTATGGTGGCCAAACAACCAAGCGCCCAACCTATGCCACTGCTGCCATGAGCAAAACCGCCCAATCCGTCGGGGCATTGCGCATGCGGCCACCAGGCGCGCCCCTGCTCGTCGCGCGTGGCGGCAGCACACAGAACATCGCCCAGTCGCTTTGCGGTTGCCAGCGGCGCTTGCTCTCCCGTCATGGCTGCCAGCTTCAAGAGCGGCGGGATAGCACCGGCGCGACCATAAAGAAGGTCGTCCCGATCATCCCCTGCTTCAGCCCAGTCCATTCCTTCCGCTATAAGAAGGGCGTCGGCGAGCGCCTGATCGTCATCCATGCCAATCTGGGCAAGCGTCAGCCGCGTCCAGAGTTGCGAGCCCAGCCCTGCAAATCCGCCCATCGCGGGCGGTCGGACATCGAGCGCTTCGACCCGCTCGCGACGTTGCTCCGCCTCCCACAGCTTCAGCGTCTTGCGCAGCCTCTGATATAGTTCCTTTGCGCCATCTACCGCATCTGCTCGTCCCGCGGCCGCTTCGCAGGTATAGGCACCAGCGGCCAGTGCGAGTCCCGACAAGCCGGCATAAAGATCGGGGCCGAGCGGCTGAACAGTCCACCCGCTAGGCAGAAGGACGGGCGCCACCCAACTCACCGTGTCGTCGCTCCCGAAATGCGCAGACCGGATCAGACCCTTCATCAGACGCGCCGCTTGGCTTCTGCGGCGGACGTCCAACTGATCCCGGCGAAGGCTTGAAGCGCGCAGCGGGTATCTATTCCCCAGATATCCGTCGTTGACATAGGCGCTGACCAGAGCGGCGCGGATGAACTCCCGTTCGGCAACATCATCGGCGCGTCGCCAGTCGCTTAGCGTCGAGGCGACAAGGTCTCTCGGCGGCAGCCAGCATGTCCCACCGGGCCCATCCAGCTGTCCACTCGCCGGCGTTGTGGTAAATAGGGGCACGTCTCCCACGAGAAGGTCGGAAATTTCTGACGCGATCACTGCTGTATCGCTGGGTGCGTAGGAGAAGTTTGCCGACATGGCGGTCAATACTTCAGTGGCCCGCTCTTTCGCAGCGCCTTCATCCGTCAGCGAAACAGGGTGCCACAACATCCGGGCAAGTTCGGCGTAGGTTTCGGTGGGGCGAACGACGACACGTACCTGACAACCGGCAAAATTCTGCAAAGCAGGTTCCAGTTCGCCGCTCACGTCCATCTGACGCAAACAAGCAGTAAGAGCATCGAAGCCTGCAAGAACCTCCGGCCAGAAGTCGGACAGCCTCGGCGCTTCGGCTGGATGGTTTGCTTTGGCCGGCACATGCACCGGCACCAACCCTATATGCGCGCGATCAGTACCGGCGTCGACGATCCCGGGCAGCATGACATGAGGCTGCTGATCGGGCAGCCCGCCCACGCCGGACATATCGATGCCCCGCCAGCCAAGCCCCTGCGCGCGATCCGGCAACAGGCCGATCGTCAGCACACTCTCCCGAACGAGGGCGGACGCATGATCATGCGCCGCTCCATAAGGGGACGCGAAAGCTGCTACATTGGGCGTGAACAGCGTTTCGCAATCGATGATGACCGGTGCCCCTCCATGAGCGATCAGGTTTTCACCGTGCAGATCGGTCCCACCCAAAACGCGCATGATGGCCAAAGCCTCACCAATTCCGCGGTAAAAAGATGCGAGTTCCTCGTCATCCGCAGCGAGTTGATGCGTGACATGTTGCGCCCATCCGTGCGCGCCACGGTCGAGCACTTCGGGCACCCGGAGTGACAGTTCTCCTCCGCCTTCCTCAAGCCGCTCAAGAAAGCCGGCAAGGGCAGCATCTACTGAGAGCGAGCGAGGTTTGTACACAATCGCCCCAGCAGTCGTCTCGACCATCACAACGGTCTTGCCGCGATCATGTCGGTCGCCCTGCGCGAACTGTACGGCTTTCAATCTGACAGCTTCGGCACCGAGAAACCGCGCGATTTCGTCCTGATCAGCAAGCCAATGGCTCACGAATGCCCGCGCGGCATCGACTTGATTTTCGATCAGTCGATCGATCCGCTGTTCCAGCGATGGATAGGCCGAAAAAACGCTCTGCCAAAATGATGGCGATGCGGCATGAGACATGAAATCTGCCCAGCGCGCTTCTTTCGTAGCGCCGCTCAGCCGGCCTTCTTCTCTGGCGACGTTGAGTTCAAGTATAAGCAGCCGGACCAGTTTGCTGTGCAGAATGTCCGCTAAAGCTTCATAGGTCGCCAGCGCTATCGCGTCCCTTTCCCCATGGTCGAGGTGCGGCAAAGTAGCAAGATGGGCTGCCAGTCCCGCCCGTACAGGCGAAATCAGGCAGCCCAGACATTCGTCAAAGACGCGTTGAAGTGCGCCTTCGGCCATTGGTCAGCAGCAGTGGAAGATGCCGGAACCCGTGCAGGCAGTCCCGCACTTGCCGGATCCGGTGCCAGTCCGACCGATCATGTCAGCGACAGAAAAAGCGCCGTTAGCATACAGGTCTCCGGCAGGATGGCCTGCTCCGACTTCGGTCCGCCAGCGGCGTACTGTGCTGCTTTTATCATCTGTCATGATCATGCCCTCTCCATTTGATGTTATCGAAGAACAGAATGACGAGCTGTTCCATTGGAACAGCTTCATCGTCCTGCAAAAGCATCTTATATAGAATATTTCCTATATTCAGGACGGAAGCATATCCATATTGGTTTTATTCAGCGAACGCTCCGGACCCGCACGCAATTGAAGCAGTCCGCCGCGCGTTTCATATTGAGCTGCTATAATAATTCTTATGGTGAATCGAGGCGCTGCGAAGTCCGTTTCGGATCGACACACTTCCTCGTGGCCCAGTCAACCTCCGCCCCCGTCCCGCTCAGCCCCCGCCTTCCCCCATCTCCCGCACCAGTTGTGCCTGTTCGAACGCCAGCAGCCATTGTTTCGCCGCCAGCCCGCCCGCAAAGCCGGTCAGAGCGCCGCTGCTGCCGATCACGCGATGGCAGGGGGTGATGATGGAGAGCGGGTTGCGGCCATTGGCGGCACCGACGGCGCGGGAGGCACTTGGCTGGCCGATCGCCTGCGCCAGCGCGCCATAGCTGCGCGTTTCGCCGAAGCCGATGTCCCGCAACGCCGTCCACACCTTTTGCTGGAACGCCGTGCCCTGCGGATCGAGCGGCAAAGCGAAGCTGCGGCGGCGGCCGGCGAAATAGGCGTCGAGCTGCGTTCGCGCGGCATCGAGCAGGCCATGGTCCGCCCGCGCCTGCCAGGCGGGCAGACGCACGCGCTTGGGATCATCCTCTTCCCACAGCAGTGCGGCCAGGCCGCTGTCGGTCGCAACCAGCGTCAGTTGCCCGAGCGGCGAGGGATAGGAACAGGCATGAAGGGTCAAGGCGCTCATCTCCGCTATACCGGCCCGGCATAGCGGAGATGATGGCCGCTGGCTTCCCGCGCCTTGCGGTCAAAGCCGGCTTATTTCAGCCCGCCACCCATGGCGCGATACAGCTCGACCATGTTGGTCGCCCGCACGAGCCGCGTCGCCAACAGGCTCTGTTCGGCGGCATAGAGCGAGCGCTGCGCGTCCAGCGTGTTGAGGAAGGGATCGACGCCGGCACGGAACCGCGCTTCCGACAGGCGATAGGCCACGCGGGCGGATTCCCGCAGCGAGCTTTGCGCCGCGATCTGCTCCTGCATCGTGCCGCGCCGTGCCAGCGCATCGGCCACTTCGCGGAAGCCGGTCTGCACGCTCTTCTCATAAGTGGCGAGCATCGCGTCGTAAGTCGCGCGGGCATAACGCAAATTGCCCTTGTTGCGCCCGAAGTCGAAGACCGGCACCGACGCCGACGGCGCGACCGACCAGAAGTCGGTGCCGGAGCCGAAGAGGTTGGACAGCCCCAGGCTGACCGTGCCCAGAGCGGCCGTCAGCGAGATGTTGGGGAAGAAGGCCGCTCGCGCCGCACCGATATTGGCATTGGCGGCGCGCAGGTCATGCTCCGCCGCCGCGATGTCGGGACGCCGCAGCAGGATGTCGGAGGAAATGCCGGCCGGCAGATTCTCGATCGTCGGGCTGCCCTCCGGGAAAGCCTCGGGCAGGTCGGCGGCCGACAGGGTGGTGCCGGCGAGCAGGTTCAGCGCATTCTGATCCTGCGCCACCAGCGTCGTCGCTTCGGCGATGTCGGACCGCGCCTGATCATAGCTGGTCTGCGCCTGCCGCACCTCCAGTTCGGAGGCGATGCCCTTGGAAAAGCGGGCGCGCGTCAGTTCCAGCGTCTGGCCGAACGCCTTTTCCAGATCGCGGGCGATCCGCAGTCGTTCCTGATCCGCCGCCATGGCCAGCCATGCGGTGGCGGTCTCCGCGATCAGCGCGGTCTGCGCCGCGTTGCGCGCCTCGACGCTGGAAAAATATTGCTCCTGCGCGGCCCGGCTCAGATTGCGGACGCGACCGAACAGATCGATTTCCCAGGCCGAAATGCCAAGCTGCGCCTGATAGACGTCGGTGCTTATCCGCTGGTTCTGGCCGAACTGGACCAGCGGCTGATCCTGATAGGTGGCGGAACCGGTGGCGCCCAGCGTCGGGAAGAGGTCGGCGCGCTGGACGCGATATTGCGCCCGCGCCTGTTCCACATTGGCCATGGCGACCCGCAGGTCGCGATTATTGGCGAGCGCGGTTTCGATGACCCGCGCCAGACGCGGATCGGTGATGAAGTCGCGCCAGGCGGTGTCGGCGGGGACGACCGCCTGCCCGCCGGCCTCGGCGCCATAGGCGCCGCCCTGCGGCGTGGCGGTCGGCACCGGCAACTCGGGACGGACATATTTGGGGGCCATGTCGCAGGCCGCGAGGGCCAGCGACAGGGTGACGGCGCCAAGCGCCCTGATGCTACGCATTGCTTATGCCTCCTGCGGCGCGGCGGGCCGATCCGCCTCGCCTGCTGCGTCATGATGGCCATGTTCGCGGAACAGTCGCTTCACGACGGTGAAGAAGACCGGAACGAAGAAGATGGCGAGGACCGTCGCCGCGAGCATGCCGCCGACAACCGACCAGCCGATCGCATTCTGCCCGCCCGCGCCCGCGCCGTTGGACAGTGCCAGCGGCAGCACGCCGAAGATGAAGGCGAAGCTGGTCATCAGGATCGGCCGCAGACGCAGCTTGCCCGCTTCCAGCGCCGCCGCTGCCGGCGACAGCCCTTCGCGCATCTTCTCTTCGGCAAACTCGACGATCAGGATCGCATTTTTCGCCGACACGCCGATGGTCGTGATCAGGCCCACCTGCAAATAGATGTCGTTGTTCAGCCCGGCGATCAGCGCGGCGATCACCGCACCCAGCACGCCCAGCGGCACAACCAGCATCACCGCGATCGGCACCGACCAGCTTTCATACAAAGCGGCAAGACACAGGAAGACGATCAGCATCGAGAGCGCATAGAGGGCCGGCGCCTGCCCGCCCGACGTCTTTTCCTCATAGGAAATGCCGTTCCAGGCAAAGCCGACACCCGGCGGCAGCTTGGCCGCCATCTCTTCCATCGCCTTCATCGCCTCGCCGGTCGAAACGCCGGGCGCGGGCGCACCCATGATCTGCATCGACGGCACGCCGTTGAAACGCTCCAGCTTGGCCGGGCCATAGGTCCATTCGGTGGTGGCAAAGGAGGAGATCGGCGCCATGACGCCATTGCTGCCCCGGACATGCAATGCGCCGATGGAATCGGGCGTGGTACGGTAAGGTGCGTCCGCCTGGACGAACACCCGCTTCACCCGGTCACGGTCGATGAAGTCGTTGACATAGGAACTGCCAAGCGCGGTGCTGAGCGTGTCGTTGATGTCCGACTGCGAGATGCCAAGGGCACCGGCCGCGGCCTGATCGACGTTCAGCTTGAGCTGCGGCGTATCTTCCAGCCCGTTGGGACGGACCTGCGCCAGTCGCTTGTCGCCCATCGCCATGCCCAGAAGCTGGTTACGCGCCTGAAGCATGCGGTCATGACCCAGATTGCCCTGATCGAGCAGCTGGAAGTCGAAGCCCGACGCATTGCCCAATTCCTGCACCGCAGGCGGGACGAAGGCGATGACCATGCCGGCGTTGATCTTCTGGAAAGCGCCATTGGCGCGCAGCGCGACCGCAGAGGCGCTGTTTTCCGCGCCGGGCCGATCCTCCCAATCCTTGAGGCGCACGAAGGCGAGGCCGACATTCTGCCCCTGCCCCACGAAGCCGAAGCCCGCAATGGTGAAGACTGCCGCGACATTCTCCTTCTCCGTACCCAGATAGTGGGCGCGCAGGCGGGCGAGCGTGCGTTCGGTTTCCTCCATCGTCGTGCCGGCCGGCAGCGACACCTGGTTGATGAGCGATCCCTGATCCTCTTCGGGCAGGAAGCCGCCCGGCAGGCGCAGGAACAGCAGCGCCATGCCGCCGACGATCAGCGCATAGACGATCATCGTCCGGCCCCAGCGTCGCTCCACCTTCTCGACACCCTGGCCGTAGCGCGTCACGCCCTTGTCGAAGGTGCGATTGAACCAGGCGAAGAAGCGGCCGAAAATGCCGTTGCCTTCGTGACCATGATGGTCCTTGGCGGGCTTGAGGATGGTGGCGCAGAGCGCCGGCGTCAGGATCAACGCCACCAGCACCGACAAAATCATCGCCGACACGATCGTGATGGAGAATTGCCGGAAGATGACGCCGGTGGAGCCGCCGAAAAAGGCCATGGGCAGGAACACGGCGGACAGCACGAGGCCGATGCCGATCAGTGCGCCACTGATCTCGTCCATCGACTTGCGCGCGGCCTCCTTGGGGCTCAGCCCCTCATCCTGGATAAGCCGCTCGACATTCTCCACCACGACGATGGCGTCGTCGACCAGCAGGCCGATTGCCAGCACCATGCCGAACAGGGTCAGCGTGTTGATGGTGAAGCCGGCGGCATAGAGGACGGCGAGCGACCCCAGCAGCACGATCGGCACGGCGATGGTCGGGATCAGCGTGGCGCGCCAGTTCTGGAGGAACAGGAACATCACGACGAAGACCAGCAGCACCGCTTCGAACAGCGTATGCACCACCTGCTCGACCGACAGCTTCACATAGGTCGAATTGTCGACCGGGAAATCATATTTGACCCAGCTCGGAAAATTCTTCGACAGTTCGTCGATCCGGCTCTTCACCGCCTCGACCGTGTCGAGCGCATTGGCGCCCGGCGCCAGCTTCACGCCGAAGCCCGAGGCCGGATGGCCGTTGAACTTCGCGCCGAAGCTGTAGCTTTCCGATCCCAGCTCGACCCGGGCGACATCCTCCAGATGGACGACGGCGCCATTATTGGTGCTGCGCAACATGATCTTGCGGAACTGTTCGGGCGTGCGGAGGCGCGACTGGGCGGTGATGGTGGCGTTGAGCGCCTGCCCCTCGACCGAGGGCGATCCGCCGATCTGGCCGGCCGAAACCTGCGCATTTTGGGCGACGATCGCCGCCTTCACATCGCCGGTGGTGACGCCCAGCGTCGCCATCTTATAGGGGTCTAGCCACACCCGCATCGCATATTGCGCGCCGAACACCTGCGTGTCGCCGACGCCGGTAACGCGGCTGAGCGGATCCTGGATGGTGGAGGCGACGAAATCGCCCGCATCGCTCTGGTCGTGAATGCCGTCATCGGCATAGACGGCCATGATCAGCAGGAAGCTGGCGGTGGACTTGTTCACCTGCAGCCCTTGCTGCTGCACTTCCTGCGGCAGCAACGGCAGCGCCTGTTGCAGCTTATTCTGCACCTGCACCTGCGCGATGTCGGCATCCGTCCCCTGCTCGAATGTCAGGGTGATGTTGAGATTGCCGGCGGAGTCGCTGGTGGAGGAGAAATAGCGGAGATTATCGATGCCCTTGAGCTGCTGTTCGATGATCTGCGTCGTCGTGCTTTCCAGCGTCTGCGCGTCGGCACCCGGATAATTGGTGGCGATCGTCACCGCCGGCGGCGCGATCTCCGGAAACTGGGCGACGGCGAGCGAGCGGATGGCCAGCAGACCGGCAAGCATCATGACGATGGCGATGACCCATGCGAAGATGGGTCTGTCGATGAAAAAACGGGCCATGGCTTAGTTCGCCCCGCCCTGCGCGGCTGCGCCGCCACCGGCCTCGCCATTGGCGGCGCCTGCGGCAGCATTGCCCTTGGCGGGAGCCGTACCCTGAGCCGCGCCTTCTCCGGCAGGGGCGCCCTGTCCGGCCGCCGCACCGCCAGCAGCGCCGGCGGTGACCTGCTGCGGCGCGCCCGGACGGACGACCGTGCCCGGCCGCAGGTTCAGCAGACCCTCGACAATCAGCTTGTCGCCGGCCTTCAGCCCCTTGGTCACGATCCACTTGTCGCCCACCGCGCGGTCGATCTCGACCTGCCGCACTTCGACCTTATTGTCGGCGCCCAGCACCATGGCGGTGGCCCGGCCGCGCGGATCGCGGGTAATGCCCTGCTGCGGCGCGAGGATCGCCTCGGTCCGCTTGCCTTCGATCAGGCGCGCCCGGACATACATGCCGGGCAGCAGCAGGCCGTCCGGATTGGGGAAGGATGCGCGCAGCACCACCGACCCCGAATTGGGATCGACCGTCACGTCGGCGAATTGCAGGCGGCCCTCGATCGGATAGACGCTGCCATTGGGCAGCAGCAGCTCGACCCGCGCGCCATCGGCTTCGCTGATGCCGCCGCTCTTCATCGCCTGCCGCAGGTTGATGATTTCGGAGGCCGACTGGGTGACATCGACATAGACGCGGTCGGTGCGCTGGATCGTTGCCAGCGGATCGCCCTGTCCCGCCTGCACCAGTGCGCCGGGGGTGAAGAGCGAGCGACCGATGCGGCCGGAGATAGGCGCGCGAATGCGGGTGAAGCCCTGATTGACCTGCGCCGCCTGCAAGGCGCCGCGCTGCGCCGCAACATCGGCGCGCGCCTGCTGCGCGGAGGCGACGGCATTGTCATATTCCTGCCGGCTTACCGCATTGATGCCGACCAGCTCCTTATAGCGCTCGGCCTGCAATTCGGTGGCGCGGATGCTGGCATTGGCGCGGGCGAGGGAGCCCTGCGCCTGCGCGACAGCGGCGCGATAGGGCGCGTCTTCAATCTCATAGAGCAGCTGTCCGGCGCGCACATAGCTGCCCTCCTCGAACAGGCGGCGGCGAATGACGCCGTTGATCTGCGGCCGGACTTCGGCCGTCTCGACCGCCGTGATGCGGCCCGGCAGCTCGTTCACCAGCGGCGCGGTTTCGGTTTGCAAGGTGACGACGCCAACCGCCGGCGGCTGCGGCGCGGGCGCCTGGCTCTCGCTGCATGCGCTCAGCGCCAAGGCCGAGGCACAAGCCAGCAATCCGATGAACATCCCCTTTTGCATCGACTTCTTTCCATCCCGATGTGGTGGCTGATTGGAATGAACGTTCATTCCGCTTGCCGGGCAGGTAAGATCATGCCACAGCCAAAGCAAGAGGCAAATGGCCTTGGGGGTAGAAAGATTAGTGCAATGCAGCATGAGACGGACGGGCGCACGCGCATCTTAGGCGCGGCCCGGGACCTGTTTGGAAGCAAGGGATTTCACCAGACGTCGATGGCGGAACTGGCCGCCTCCGCCAAAGTGTCGGTCGGTCAGATCTACCGCCTGTTCAAGGGCAAGGAAGATATTATCGAGGCGATCGTCCACGCCGACTCCGACGAGTGGGCGGGCGAAATGGCGGCGCTACGCGCGCAACTCGATGCCGGCGAGCTGGATATCGAGCAAACCTATGAACGGCTGCTGCTGCATCATAATGACAGCAAGGAAGAAGCGCTCTCCTTCGACATATTGGCGGAGAGTTTCCGCAATCCGGCGGTCGGCGAGAGGGTCGGGCTGTTGTGCGAGCGGTTCCGCGCGATCCTGCGCGACTTTGCCTGCATCGCCAATCCCGACCTGTCCGGCGAAGCGCTGGACGCGGCGGAGGAAGTGACGCTGGCCTGCATGTTCGGCCTTGGCCATCGCAGCCTCTCGCGGCCGCGCCTGAACGCAGAGGCGACCGCGCGGCGCGCGGCGCAGATGATCGTCGCGGCGCTGCGCGCGATCCGGTGATCGGCTGACGGGCAAGGCGGGCGGCAGGACGCCGCCCGACCGACCTCAGTCAACCAGCACGCCGCCCTTCACCACATCGGTGACATTTTGCAGCACGGTCACATCCTGCAACGGATCGCCCTGCACCGCGACGATGTCGCCATAGCGGCCCACGGCAATGGCGCCGACATCGGCCTCCCAGCCCAGCGCCTTGGCATTGCTGAGCGTCGCGGTCTGGATCGCCTGCATCGGCGTCATGCCCCATTCGACCATCTTGGCGAACTGCCGGCCATTATCGCCATGCGGATAGACGCCGGCATCGGTGCCGAACAGCATCGGCACGCCGGCGCGCACCGCCTTGCGGAAAGTTTCGCGCTGGAGCCGGCCGATCAGCTTTTCCTTGTCCAGGCTTTCCTGCTCGGTCCCATTGGCGGTGCCGGTCGCCAGGATATAATCGTCATTATAGATATCCATGTCGAACCAGGTCTTATGCTGCGCGGCGAGCTTGATGGTGGCGTCGCCGGCCAGGCTGCAATGTTCGATCGTGTCGATCCCCGCTTCGATGGCGGTGCGGATGCCATCGTCGCCATGGGCATGGGCGGCGACCTTGATCCCCAGCATATGCGCCTCGTCGGCGATCGCCTTCATCTCTTCGAGGCTGAGCTGCTGCGCCCCCACGGAATCGCCCAGCGAGAAGACGCCGCCGGTGGCGCAGATCTTGATGACGCGCGCGCCATATTTGTGCAGCCAGCGCACCTTGGCGCGTCCTTCCGCCGGGCTGTCGACGATCGACGGGCCTTTATTGTCCATCGACGGCGGCAGGCCGCCGGCATCGCAATGGCCGCCGGTCGCTCCGATCGCATAGCCCGCCGGCATGATGCGCGGCCCGGCGATATGGCCTTCCTCGATCGCCTGCTTGAGGCCGACATCGGCGAAATTGTCCGACCCCAGATTGCGAACGGTGGTGAAACCGGCCTTCAGCGTCTTGCGCGCATTGGCGACGCCCACGGCGGTCCAGAAACTGTCGGTATAGCGCAGCCCCTGATAGCCGCCCACTTCCGCCAGCGAGGTCAGATGGACATGCATGTCGATGAGGCCGGGCAGGATCGTCTTCCCGCCCAGATCGATATGCCGCACGCCCTCGCCCCAGCGAACGGTGCGGGCATCGGCGACGCCGGTGATGCGGCCGTCGGTAATGAAAACCGCCGGATGTTCGACCATCTTGCCGGCGACGACATCCACCATGCGGTCGGCGGTGACCACCACCTGCTCGGCACTGGCGGCCGGCGCCATCGCCGCCATCAGTCCGCCCGCAATCAGGCCGGCAACCGCGCGCTTCGCCGCGCCAAAGCTGTTCAATCTCATCTGCTGCCGTTCCCTGAAATGATCATGCCCCGCGCCATCGCGCCTGCTGCGACGTAGCGGGCGAAATGGCGCGGGGGCAAGATCAAAAGCGGCGGCGCAGCCTTAACCTATTGCGCCGGAACGCCTTCGGGCAGGACGACGGTCGACCAGCTCTTGCCCGGCACCAGATAGCGGCGGGCCAGCGCCTGAACATCGGTCGGCGTGACGGTCAGCATATCCTGCGCCATCGTCTTCATCGCCTGCACGTAGCGCGGGTCGTGCGTCGCGCCTTCCATCTGGTTCATCCAGAAGGCGTTGCCCGTGCCCGCCCGCATCAACAGCTGGCGCATCGGTGCGACCGCGCGCTGCAACTCGTCGGCGCTGACCGGCGTCGCCGCCAGATCGGCCGCGATGCTCTTCACCGTGTCGTAAAAATAGGTGACGCGGTCGGGGCGCAGCTGGCTGGTGACGAGGATATAGCCGCCGCTCTCATAGGCGAAGGGCCAGCTATTCTGGACGCTCGGCGAATAGGCCGCGCCTTCGGTCGAGCGCAGCTTGTCGAACAGGCGGTCGTTGAAGATCTGCGTCAATATCTCCAGCTGCCGCGCTTCCTTGGTGAGCGCAAAGCCGCCGGCGGTGGGCCAGGCCATGACGGCCGCCGCCTGCCCCTTGTCGCCCTTGTGCCGCAGCACCACCGGCTTTTCGACATGGGCGGGGAAGCGCATCTGGCGATTGACGGCGGGCACCGGGGCGTCGGCCCGGCGCGGCAGCGCGCCGAACGTCTCGGCCACCGCCTTGATCGCCTCATCGGCATTCACCTGCCCGAAAATCTGCACTTCGATCGGACCGGACGCCAGGATCGGTTCCCAGGTCGCGCGGAAGCTCTCGGGCGTCAGCGCGTTGATCTCTTCGAGCGAGGGGGTACGGAAGCGCACATCCTTGTCATGCAGCAGCCAGTTGAGGTCGCGCCCCAGCACCGCCTCGGGCGATTGCGACATGGCGGCATAGGCGACCGACGCGCCGCTCTTCACCCGGGTGATCGGCGCCGGATCCCAGCCGGGCGCGGCCAGTTTCGCCGCGAACAGGCGCAGCTGATCCTTATAATCGGCCGGCCGGGTCAGCGCCTGAAATTCAAAGGCGTCGTCATCGATGGAGAATTGGAACCCCATGCGCCGCCCATTGGTCAGCTCGTCCAGCTCCCGCTGGCCAAGCTTGCCGATGCCGCCGGCGACCAGCGCATAATCGGCTGCCCAGCTGGCGACCGGCTTGGTCGGCGAGAAGGCCTGCTGCCCCTGACCGAAGCGGACATTGACGCGGACCTTTTCCGTTTCGGCGTCATTGGCGAACAGCACCAGCTTGACGCCGTTGGAAAAGACGATGCTTTCCATCCCCGGCAGCCCGAATTGCGTGCGCGAGACCATGGTGCCGGGCTTCCCCAGATCGGGCAGGTCGTCCATCGTCACCGGCTTGTCGTTCAGCCGGGCATTGGCCGCCGCCTTGACCGGCGCGGCCAGCGCCGCCGCCAGCTTCGCGTCGGACCCGGCCTCGATCTTGCCGGTGACCAGCAAGGCCCGGAACACGCCGGCCGAAAACAGGCGGCGGGTCGAATCCAAAATCTTCTGCGGCGTCATGGCGGGCTTGCCGGCGCGGAAAATGTCGAGCGCGGCCTGCGGGGCGACGGTGGTTTCGCGAATGTCGACCGCGCTGACGAGGTCGCTCGCCTGCCGGGCGCCCGGTTCGGTATCGGCATTTTCCACCTGGATGGCGAGCGCGGTATCCATCTGCGCATATTCGCGCTCGATTTCCTGCTGGCTCGGCGGCGCGGCCTTCGCATCCTCGATGATGGCGCGAACGTCCTTGAGCGCCTGGTCCCAATTGTCGCCCGACGGGATGATGCTGAGGAACGTGCCGTCGACGGAGCGGCTGATATCCTGCTGATCGACGCTGGACTGGAGGAAAGTGCCGCCGCCCCGCGCCGCCTGCTCCAGCCGGCGGCTGATGATCTGCAGCGCCAGCATGTCGGTCAGCTTGTCCTGATTATAGACGATGGTGTCGGCGCGCGGCTCCCATGGCCGCAGCCAGGCGAGCGTCAACCCGGTCGGTGCGCCGGGCTCCACCACCACCTGCGTCGCCGGCAGCTTGGCATCGGGCGCGCCGAAGTCGGGGATCGGCGCCCCCTTCCCCTCGGCCGTCCAGCCGGAGAAATGATCCTTGATCAGCTGCTCGGCCGCCGCCGGCTCGATATCGCCGGCGATGGAGATGACGACATTTTCCGGCCGATACCAGCGGTCATGAAAACTCTGCATCTTGGCGGCGGTCGCGCCCTGCAACGTCTCCACCGTGCCGATGACATTATGGTCGCCCAAAGGCTGGCCGGCGAAGAAATGTTTGCGCGTCGCGTCGGCGATCCGCATCTGCGGCCCGTCGCCCTCGCGCCGCTCGGCCAGCACCACCGCGCGTTCGGCATCGACGGCGGAGTCGACGATATTGGGATCGGTCATCATGCCGGCCAATATCTTCATGCTCTCGGCCAGGCTGTCGGGCGTCGCCTGCGGCAGGTCGAGCGCATAGGTGGTGCCGGTCGGCGTCGTCTGCGCATTGCTGTCGCTGCCGAAGGTGACGCCCAGCCGCTGCCAGATGCGCTTGGATTCGCCGTCGGGCACATGGCGCGATCCGCGCATGGAGAGATGCTCCATGAAATGGGCGTAGCCCAGTTCGTCGGGCCGCTCCATCAGCGAGCCGGCATCGATCCGCAGCCGCACCGACACCTGCCCCGGCGGCACGCCATTGCGCCGCACCGCATAGCGCAGCCCGTTGGAAAGCGTGCCGAAATGCCATGCCGGATCGATCGGCACATCGCTATTCTGATAAAGCCAGGGACGGGTCTGCGCCTGCCCCGCCGGCTTGGGCAGGACGGTGGAGGTCGGCGCGTCCGCCTTGGCCAGCACCGGCAGCGGCGTGGCGATCAGGAGCGCGAGGACGGACAGCGAGGCGGCGGAACGCCGGAGGGAAAAGGTCATAGGCCCGGCAGCCTAGCGTCCTTTTTCTGAATGGCCACTGACAATCATGCCGCCGCCCGCAACGCCCATCCGTCCAACGACAAAGAACCGGCCCGCGCTGAGGCGAACCGGCTCTTTTCACGTCTGTCGGCAGCGAGCCGCGCCCCTCAGCCCTGCATGACTGCTACAAGGGTGAGACACATGACGCCTATTTTTTCAGCCCGGCCGGATCTCCTATTCCCCTTGACTATCAAGGGACTGTGAGATCCGACCCAGGTGAACAGCCCGATCGGCCGTTCAGCGCGGCGCGCCGGTGCGCTGGACGGCGCCCTTGTGCGTGCCAACGCCGTTGCGGCGGCGACGACGGGGCTTGGCGGCCGCGCCCTCACCATCGGCGCGATGCGCCCGGTCGGGGGTGCCGCGCTGCTGCTTCTGCTGTTCCTGATACCGGCGCTGGCCCTCGCCGCGCTTGGCCTGCTGCGCCGGGGTCTGCTTCGGTCCCTTGCGCGGCGCGGCCGGCTTGGGCAGCGCGCGCACGGCGTCGAGGAAATTCTCGGGCAGCGGCACCACGTCCAGCTTCACCCGCGTCGTCCGCTCGATGGCCTTGAGATAGGGCCGCTCATCGTCCGCCACGAAGCTGATCGCCACGCCCTCGGCACCCGCTCGCGCGGTGCGGCCGATGCGGTGGACATATTGTTCGGGCACATTGGGGATTTCGAAGTTGATGACATGGCTGACGCCGGACACGTCGATGCCGCGCGCGGCAATATCGGTGGCGACCAGCAGCTTCACCTTGCCCTGACGGAACGCCTGGAGCGCGGTGGTCCGCTGGCCCTGGCTCTTGTTGCCATGGATGGCGAAGGCCTGAATGCCCGCGCCTTCGAGGAAGCGCACGACGCGGTCGGCGCCATGTTTGGTGCGGGTGAAGATCAGCGCGCGGTCGATATCCTCACGCTCCAGCACCAGATGCAGCAGCGCCTGCTTCTCCGCCTGATTGACGAAGCTCATCTGCTGACGCACGCGCTCGGCCGTGGTCGACTGCGGCGCGACGCTGACCTTGACCGGATCATTGAGGAACTGACCCGCCAGCGCCTCGATCTCCTTGGGCATGGTGGCCGAGAAGAAGAGATTCTGCCGTTCGCGCGGCAACAGCTTGGCGATGCGCTTGAGCGGATGGATGAAGCCCATGTCCATCATCTGGTCGGCTTCGTCGAGGACGAAGATTTCCGTATCCTTGATGGTGAAGGCGCGCTGATCGATCAGGTCGAGCAGGCGGCCGGGCGTCGCGACGACGATGTCGACGCCGGTCGACAGCGCCTTGATCTGGCGGTTGATCGGCACGCCGCCGAACACCGTTTCGACCGTCAGCTTGAGGAAACGGCCATAGTCGCGGAAGCTCTGCGCAATCTGCGCCGCCAGTTCGCGCGTGGGCGAAAGCACCAGCATACGGCAGCCCTTGAGCGGGGTCTGCTTGGGATTGCGGGCGAAATAGTCGAGGCTGGGCAGCGCGAAGGCGGCCGTCTTGCCGGTGCCGGTCTGGGCGATGCCGCACAGGTCGCGGCCTTCCAGCAGGACGGGGATCGCCTTTTGCTGGATCGGCGTGGGGGTGGTGTATTTCTTTGCGGCGAGCGCCTTGATGATCGGCTCGGCAAGACCAAGTTCGGTAAATTCCATGGAAAACTCACAAGTCTGCCCCTGCGTCCGCACCGCCAGGACATGGCGGAGGCGCGAGGCGGGTTACGAAACGACCCGCGTGAAAAGGGAAGCCTCAGGCTCGCGCAGACTGTCATTGGCCGGCCCTGCCGACCTTCGGGGCCGGGGGCGATCACGCTGCCAATCGCTATGGGGCCATGACGGCCCGATGCTGCGCTGGCGGTCCTATGGATGGAATCGTCTTAAAAAGCAAGCGGCCATGGCGTGGGCCATGACCGCCGGCATTGGTCTGGTATTACGGCGTCAGAGCGGCACTTCGACATGCTTGTTGCGCATCTCCTGCCGCACGTCGCCGCCGAACAATTGCTTGAACGCGCCCTTGAGCGACAGGTCGGCACGCCAGATTTCCGCCGTGCCCAGCTCGTAACGGAGCATCAGCAGATTGGGATCGTCCTTCCCCTGCGGATACCAGGCTTCGACCTCCTTCGACCAATAGCGGTCGATGATGGCCGGGTCAGTCTCCGTCACCAGCGTTCCTTCGATACAGGCGAACAGGCTGTGATCGGGCGCGACGAACTGCGCCATGGCCGGGCCGCCGGGGGCGAGCCGATTGTCCTTCTTGGTATAGAACCAGAAACAATGATTGGCCTGCGGATCGAGCTGCCCGGTCATGGGCAGACTATGTTCGGTGCTGCCGATCAGCCCGACCATGAGGAAGGGGCTGCTCGACATTTCCAGCCAGAAACGTTCGCGAATATCCTGCTCTGCATCCATCGCCATTCTCCCATTCAGGTGCTTGTTCGACCAATGGGCGGACACAGGCTTTGGTTCCGCCTTCGATACGGTATCGGCGCCTTGATCTCTCGCGCGGGGATCGCCACATAGCGCGCATGTTGATCGAAACCGAACCGACGCCCAATCCGGCGACCATCAAATTCCTGCCCGGCCGTCAGGTAATGAGCGGCGGCACGCGCGATTTCGCCACGCCCGAAGAGGCCGAAGTCTCACCGCTGGCCGACGCCCTGTTCGGCCTGGGCGATGTGACCGGCGTCTTCTTCGGCAGCGATTTCGTGTCCGTCACCATCGCGCCGGGTTGCGACTGGAGCGATGTGAAGCCGGAAGTGCTGTCCGTCCTGCTCGATCATTTCTCGGCCAATATGCCGCTGTTCAAGCCCGGCTCGGCCGGCGACATCAGCGTTCCGCCCGAAGCGGAAGCCTTCACCGACAATCCCGAAGATGCCGAAATCGTCGAACAGATCCGCGACCTGATCGACACGCGCGTGCGGCCGGCGGTCGCCAATGACGGCGGCGACATCGTCTATCGCGGTTTCGACCGGGGCACCGTCTATCTCAAGATGCAGGGCGCCTGCGCGGGTTGCCCTTCCTCTACGGCAACGCTGAAGAATGGCATAGAACAGCTGCTCAAACATTATGTCCCGGAAGTGACCGAAGTGCGGGCCGTCTGATTTGCACCACGTCGGGGCTGTTCCTGTCTCTGGGCCTCTATTTGGCAAAAGCCGGCGGATGATTTAACCGCAAGGCGAATCCGCCCCCGGTTATTTCAAAGGAGCCCCGCTTGCGCGTTCTGGTGATCGACACCGCGACCCAGGCCCTGTCGGTCGCGTTGCTGGAAGCGGGCGCGCCGGTCGGCCAGTTTCACGATATTGTCGGCCGCGGCCATGCCGAAGCGCTGCTGCCCGCCATTGCCGCCCTGCCCGATGGCGGGCGCGCCGATCGCATCGCCGTCAATGTCGGTCCGGGCAGCTTCACCGGCGTGCGCATCGGCATCGCCGCCGCGCGGGCGCTCGCGCTGGCATGGAAGATCCCGCTGGACGGCTATGGCGCGCTGTCGCTGATCGCCGCCTGCGCCGCGCGCGATCATGAGGGCGGGCCGATCGCTGTCACCATCACCGGCGGCCATGGCGAGCTGTTCTGGCAATGTTTTGCGCCCGACACGCTGCAACCGCTGACGCAGCCCGTCTCCACGCCGATCGCGGCGCTGGCGCAGCAGCTGGATGCGGCCAATATCTATGGCACCGGGGCGGAGGCGCTGGTGACAGCGCGTGGTCATGGCACCGCCATCACCCTTTATCCCCACGCCACCGACTATCCGCTGATCCAGTCGCTGCCACCGCTGCCGCCGACGCCGATTTACGGCCGGGGCGCCGATGCCAAGCCGATGGCGGAGCGGGCGCCGTCATGACGCCGGACATCCATCTCGACACTTATGAAGATGGCGACCGCAACGCGATGGCCGACGCCATGGAGATTATGGGCCGCGCCTTCGACCCGGCCTATGGCGAGGCGTGGACCCTGCCCCAGCTCGCCGGCATCATGACATTGCCGGGCACCTGGCTCACTATCGCCCGCATCGACGCGCTGCCGCTCGGCTTTGCGCTCGTGCGTTCGGTGCTGGACGAATGCGAATTGCTGCTGCTGGGCGTCGATCCGCGCTGGCAGCGGCGGGGCATCGGCGCGGCGCTGATGCAAGATTGTCTGACGACGGCACGACGGCGCGGAATTACGTCGATGAACCTGGAAGTCCGCGCCACGAACATGGCGGTCCAGCTTTATGAGAAGGCGGGCTTCGAATATGTTCATCGCCGCCCCGGTTACTATCGCGGCAGTGACGGTCAACTTTACGACGCGTTGAGCTTTCGATTGGATATGCTGCTGCGGTAAATAGGGACTTGCGAAAAATGGCCTGAAGGTCTAGCGCCCTTCATGCCGCTCGCGTATTTAATTCGGCTCGGGCGGGTCGCACCATGTATAGCCTTCTCAGGAAACAAAAAATGGAAACCGAATCGGCGCAGAGCGAGCTGCTCATTACTTTGACTTCGGACATTGTGGCGGCACATGTCTCCAACAACAGCGTGGCCGTCTCCGACGTGTCTTCGCTGATCCAGAATGTCCATGCCGCCCTGTCTGGCCTCGCCAGCCCCGCCCCCGCCCCGGAAGTGAAGCCGGAGCCTGCGGTGTCGGTGCGCGCTTCGGTGAAGCCCGACTATATCATCTGTCTTGAAGACGGCAAAAAGCTCAAGATGCTCAAGCGCCACCTGATGACCCATTATCAGATGACGCCGGAAGATTATCGCGCCAAGTGGAGCCTGCCGGCCGACTATCCGATGGTCGCCCCCAATTATGCCGAACAGCGCCGTTCGCTGGCGAAGAAGATCGGCCTTGGCACCAAGCGTCGCCGCACGGCAAAGCCCGCCGCGAAATAAGCGCGCGCCCCACAGCGTTGGGATCGATGAGGGGCGCATGGTTCATGCGCCCCTTTGACGTTGCGGGAAAAGCCACTAGATCACTGCCCACACCCCCTGACGATATTTGTAGCGAGCCCCCCTCATGAACCGGAAGATCGATGTCGAAGCGCTGTGCCAGGAAAAGGGGCTGCGCATTACCGAGCAGAGGCGGGTCATCGCCCAGGTGCTGAGCGAAGCCACCGACCATCCCGATGTGGAGGAACTGCACCGCCGCTCCGCCGCCATCGATCCGGGCATTTCGATCGCGACCGTCTATCGCACGGTGCGCCTGTTCGAGGAGGCCGGCATTCTCGACCGGCATGATTTCGGCGACGGCCGCGCCCGCTACGAAGCCGCGCCCGAATCCCATCACGACCATCTGATCGACGTCGAAACCGGCAATGTGATCGAGTTCGTCGATCCCGAGCTGGAACAGTTGCAGAAGCAGATCGCCGAAAAGCTGGGCTTCCGCCTCGTCGATCACCGCATGGAACTGTACGGCGTCGCGATCGACCGCAAGAACTGACGCGCTTGGCCGCGCTGCGTCGCATCGGGCGGATCGCCGCGCTGGCGGCGGCCCTGATGCTGTGCCTCCCGCTGCATCTGCTCTGGCGCCTGCTGCGCCTGCGCTCGCCTTGGCCGCGCTGCTTCCTGGCGCTCGGGCTGCGGGCGGTGGGCGCGCGGGTCCGGATCGAGGGGCATCGGCAGGCCGGCGACCTGTTCCTCATCGCCAATCATGTCAGCTGGATGGACATATTGGCGCTGGGCGGCGCGACCGGGGCGGCCTTCGTAGCGAAGGACGATGTCGCCGCCTGGCCGGTCATCGGCTGGCTGGCGCGGCAGAATAATACGCTGTTCGTCAGCCGCGACCGGCGCGCGGGCGTGTCCGCGCAGATCGATGCGCTGCGCACCGCCATTGCCGGGCATCAGCCGGTAGCGATCTTTCCCGAAGGCACGACGGGCGACGGCACGCAATTGCTGCCCTTCAAGCCCGCGCTGCTCTCAGTCCTGCTGCCGCCGCCGCGCGAGGTGACGATCCAGCCGGTGCATATCGACTATGGCGCCGAAGCCGCCGCGATCGCCTGGCATGGCGAGGAGCCGGCCGGGGCCAATATGAAGCGGCTGCTCTCGCTCAAGGGGCGGCGGCTGGTGACGCTGCGCTTTCTGGAGCCGATCGACCCTGCCACCTGCACCGACCGCAAGGCCATCGCCGCGCTGGCGCATCAGCGCATCGCAACTAGCATGGCGCAGCGGCAGCAGCCTTTCGCTCGCGCAACACGCTCTGTATAGCTGGACCCCATGAATCAAGACGACGCCCCGCAGAACGACCAGACCGGACCGGCACCGGCCACTTTCCACGTCAAATCCTTTGGCTGCCAGATGAACGTCTATGACGGCGAACGCATGGCGGAGATGCTGGGCGAACGCGGCATGACCGCCGCCGCCGAGGGCAATGAGGCTGATCTGGTCATCCTCAACCCCTGCCATATCCGCGAAAAGGCGGTGGACAAGGTCTATTCCGACATTGGCCGCATGGTGCGCGAGGACGGGTCGCGGCCGATGATCGCGGTCGCCGGCTGCGTGGCGCAGGCCGAGGGCGCGGAGATCCAGCGCCGCGCGCGCAATGTCGACATCGTCGTCGGCCCGCAGGCCTATCATCGCCTGCCCGACCTGATCGACCGCGCCGGCCGGGGCGAGGCCGCCGTCGATACCGACATGCCGGCCGCCTCGAAATTCGGCGCCCTGCCCGCCCGCACCAAGCAGGCCCGGCCCACCGCCTTCCTCACCATCATGGAAGGGTGCGACAAATTCTGCACCTATTGCGTGGTGCCCTATACGCGCGGCGCGGAAATCAGCCGCAGCTGGTCGGCGATCCTCGACGAGGCGCAGGCGCTGGTCGATGGCGGGGTGCGCGAAATCACGCTGCTGGGCCAGAATGTGAACGCCTGGACCGGCGAGGATAACAAGGGGCGGATGCAGGGCATGGACGGCCTCGTCCGCGCGTTGGCGCGGATCGCGGGCCTCAGCCGCATCCGCTATACCACCAGCCATCCCAATGACATGAGCGACGGCCTGATCGCCGCCCATGGCGAGGTCGAGCAACTGATGCCCTTCCTCCATCTGCCGGTGCAGTCGGGCAATAATCGCATCCTCAAGGCGATGAACCGCAGCCATGATGTCGACAGCTATCTGCGCATCATCGACCGGGTGCGCGCCGCGCGGCCGGACATCGCACTGTCGGGCGATTTCATCGTCGGCTTCCCCGGCGAAACCGATGCCGAGTTCGAGGATACGTTGCGCATCGTCGAGCAGGTGCGCTACGCCCAATGCTATTCGTTCAAATATAGCCCCCGCCCCGGCACGCCGGCGGCCGACATGGACGGGCAGGTGCCCGCCGTGGTGATGGACGAGCGGCTTGCCCGGTTGCAGGCGCTGATCAACCATCATCAGGTCGAATTCAACGCCGCCACCGTCGGCCGGCGCACCGACATCTTGCTGGAGCGGCGCGGCCGCCATGCCGGGCAGTTGATCGGCAAGACGCCCTGGCTCCAGTCGGTCCATGTCACCGCGCCGGACCTTTCCATCGGCGACATGGTTGAAGTCGATATCATCAGCGCCGGCCCGAACAGCCTGGCCGGCCAAGTCAGCAGGAGGAAGGCCGCTTGAACCTTGTCATCGCCCTTCCCGCTCCAGCGGGAAACCATCTTTCGCCACCGATATGGCAGGCTCCGGGGCTGAGATGGACGATGACAAGAAGGAGGCTGTGAAAATGTCGAGAAAAGCAGGATCGCAGCATCATCGCAGCGGCGACATGCCGGAGCGGGCGCGGCTGGAAGTCACTTTCGAACAGCCGCATCTGCTGGGCACTTTGTTCGGCCAGTTCGACCGCAATCTGGTCGCCATAGAAAACCGGCTGGGCGTCTATATCGCCGCGCGCGGCAACAAGTTGCAGATCGAGGGCGAGGCGGAGGCCGCCGCCCGCGCCCGCGACGTGATGACCGGCCTCTACAACCGGATCGTCGAGGGGCAGGAAATCGACAGCGGCGCGGTCGAGGCGGTGATCGCCATGTCGGCCGAACCCACGCTCGACGGCATCATCAACCGCGACGTGGCCGAACCGCCCAAGGTGATGATCCGCACCCGCAAGAAGACGATCGTCCCCCGTTCGGCGATGCAGGCCACCTATATGGAGGCGCTGACCCGCAACGACATCATCTTCGCGCTTGGCCCGGCAGGCACCGGCAAGACCTATCTGGCGGTGGCGCAGGCGGTGAGCCAGCTGATCGCCGGCAGCGTCGACCGGCTGATCCTGTCCCGCCCCGCGGTCGAGGCGGGCGAGCGTCTGGGCTTCCTGCCCGGCGACATGAAGGACAAGGTCGATCCCTATCTGCGGCCGATCTATGACGCGCTCTACGACACGCTGCCGGCCGAGCAGGTGGAACGCCGCATCGCCAGCGGCGAAATCGAAATTGCGCCGCTCGCCTTCATGCGCGGGCGCACGCTGGCCAATGCCTTCATCGTGCTGGACGAGGCGCAGAATACCACAGTCGCGCAGATGAAGATGTTCCTCACCCGCTTTGGCGAAGGCAGCCGCATGGTGATTTGCGGCGATCCCAAGCAGGTCGACCTGCCGCAACCGGGCATTTCGGGCCTCGCCGACGCGGTGGCGAGGCTCGACGGGGTGGACGGCATCGCCATGATCCCCTTCGGCATCGGCGATGTCGTGCGTCACCCGGTCGTCGGCCGTATCGTTCAGGCTTATGAGGGACCGGATGCGTAGAGGGTTTTCCTCGGCTTCTCGACAAGCTCGAACCGAACCGGGCGCCGACAAAAGGCCCGACCATTTCCCTCCGTTCGCTTCGCGCCCGTCGAGACGCAAGACACCGCACAGGACTGTTCGATGATCGAAGTCGCGCTGCTACATGAGGATGGCTGGCCCGGCACCGACTGGGAGGCGCTCGCCTGCCGCGCCGTCGAGGCGGCGGTGGCGCAAAGCCCCTATGCGGGCTTTGCCACCGCGCCCGCCTGTTATGAGGTCGCGGTCAAGTTGACCGATGACGCGGAAGTGCATCAGCTCAACCGCGCCTATCGGCAGAAGGACAAGCCCACCAATGTCCTGTCCTTCCCGATGGTGCAGGAGGATCTGCTCGAAACCACTGCCAATACCGATGATGGCGAGGTTTTGCTGGGCGATATCGTGCTGGCGGCGGGCGTCTGCGCGGCCGAAGCGGCGGACAAGGGCATCAGCATCACCGATCATGCGACGCATCTGATCGTCCATGGGACTTTTCATTTGCTCGGATATGATCATATGGACGACATTGAGGCCGAGGCCATGGAAGCGCTGGAAATCCGCGCGCTCGCAAGCCTTGGTCTTTCCGATCCCTATGGGGATCGTCATTTAGGGGAATAGGACGGACGATGGCTGAAGGCAGCCCCAAGGACGGCGCCGGTTCGAAGGAATCGGACAGTAGTAATAATGAGGGTGGCTTATGGAGCGGCATAAAGTCGCTCCTGTTCGGCGAGGGTGAAACGCCCAGCCTGCGCCGGGAGCTGGAAGAAGCTCTGGACGATTATGACGAGGATGGCGGCGAGGATGACGCCGGCCCGCCCGCAAAAGGCGACCTGTCGGCGATCGAACGCCAGATGGTCCGCAACCTGCTGCATTTTTCCGAACATACGGTCGACGATGTGGCGGTGCCGCGCGCCGACATCATCGCCATCGAGGAAAAGGCAAGCTTTGCCGAGCTGGCGGCCCTGTTCGCCGAAGCCGGGCACAGCCGCGTGCCCGTCTATCGCGGAACGCTCGATACCATTATCGGCATGGTGCATATCCGCGATGCCTTCGCCATCCTTGCCGGCAAGGCGCCGGTGCCCGAAACGCTGGAGCCGCTGATCCGGCAACCGCTTTATGTGCCCGAAAGCATGGGCGCGCTCGACCTGCTGGCGGAAATGCGCGCCAAGCGCACGCATCTCGCCATCGTGCTGGACGAATATTCGGGCACGGAAGGGCTGCTGACCTTCGAGGATCTGGTCGAGGAAATCGTCGGCGACGTCGAGGATGAGCATGACGACGCGCCCGAAGCCGCGCTGGTGCCACTGGAAGACGGGCTGTGGGAAGCCGATGCCCGGGCCGAACTGGAGGATGTCGCGGCGGAAATCGACGAGCGCCTCGGCCATGTGGCGGAGGATGTCGATACGCTGGGCGGGCTGGCCTTCGTGCTGGCGGGCCGCGTGCCCGAACCGGGCGAGTTGCTGGAGCATCCGGCCAGCGGCTGGAAACTGGAGATCATCGCCAGCGACGGCCGCCGCGTCTCCCGCCTGCGCCTCCACCCGCCGGTGCCGTTCGAGGAAGCGCTGGAGATTTAAGGGGTGCGGTTCCCGGTTAAGGCCGGGGACCGTCGCACAAGGGGCTTCGACAGGCTCAGTCCGAACGGGCTTCGGTAACCCGCGTGGACGCTTCGGTTCTTGCCGGCAGCCAGCAGGCGCATAGCGTCAGCCAGCCGAAGCCCTCGATCCAGCCGGCCAGCACGTCGCTCGGCCAGTGGACGCCCAGCCAAACGCGGCTGATGCCGATCAGCGCGATCATCAGCCCGGCCGCGCCAAAAGCGAGCCGGCCGCCGACCAGCATCGCCACCGCACCGAAAAAGATCATATTCCCCGCCGCATGGCCGCTCGGGAAACTATAGCTGTGAACAATGTCGAGATGCGGCAGCAGGTCGGGGCGCGGCGCGGCGAAAATCTGCTTGAGCGCCAGATTGAGCAGCGTCCCGCCCAGCATCGTGCCGGCGAACCAGGCGGCAGCGGCGCGGCGACGGCGCCACAGCAGCAGCACAAGCACCAACGCCACCAGCGACAGGCGCGGCACCGTGCCGCCCAGCGCCGAGGCGAGCCGCATCACCATGGTGACAGGGCCGCCGCCCGCGCTTTCCCGGCCGGCGCCCGCCGCCTGCATCAGGCCGATATTGAGGCCGTCGAACCAGCCCGCCCGTTGCAGCAGCGCGATGCCCAAAACGCAGAAGAGCGCGAGGACAAAAGCCCCCGCGCCCTTCCGCAAACCGGTTCGGCGATCAGATATGGAGCGCACGCCCATAAGCGGCGAGCACGCTTTCATGCATCGATTCCGAAATGGTCGGATGCGGGAACACGGTGTGCATCAGCTCCGCCTCGGTCGTCTCCAGCGTCTTGCCGATCGTATAGCCCTGGATCATCTCCGTGACTTCGGCGCCGACCATGTGCGCGCCCAGCAGTTCGCCGGTCTTGGCGTCGAACACGGTCTTGGTGAAGCCTTCCGCCTCGCCCAGCGCGATCGCCTTGCCATTGCCGATGAAGGGGAACATGCCGACCTTCACCTCATAGCCCGCTTCCTTGGCCTTCGCCTCGGTCAGGCCGACGCTTGCGATCTGCGGATGGCAATAGGTGCAGCCGGGAATGTTGCGCACGTCCATCGCATGGGGGTGCTTGCCGGCGATCGCCTCGGCGGCGATCACGCCCTCATGGCTCGCCTTGTGCGCCAGCCATGGCGGCGCGGTCACGTCGCCGATGGCCCACAGCCCCTCGACATTGGTGCGGCACATCGGATCGGTGACGATATGGCCGCGCTCGGTCTTCACGCCCAATTCTTCCAGACCGATATTCTCGGTGTTGGGGACGATGCCGACGGCGACGATGACATGGCTGTAATCGCCGTCGACGACCTTGCCGTCCTTGCCCTTGATCGCGGCCTTGACGCCCTTGTCGCTGACCTCGATCTTCTCGACGCCCGCGCCGGTCATGATCGTCATGCCCTGCTTCTTGAGCGCCTTTTCGAGGAAGGCGGACACGTCCTTGTCTTCCACCGGCACGATCCGGTCCATCATCTCGACGACCGTGACGTCAGCGCCCATGTCGTTGTAGAAGCTGGCGAATTCGATGCCGATCGCGCCCGACCCGATGACCAGCAGCTTGCTCGGCATTTCGGGCGGGGTCATGGCGTGGCGATAGGTCCACACGCGCTTGCCGTCTGCCTTGGCGAAGGGCAGGTCGCGGGCGCGGGCGCCGGTCGCGACGATGATATTCTTGGCCGACAATTCTTCGGTCTTGCCGTCCCTGGTGACGCTCAGCTTGCCTTTGCCCAGCAGCTTGCCGTCGCCCATATGGACGGTGATCTTGTTCTTCTTCATCAGGTGCGTGACGCCCTGATTGAGCTGCTTGGCAACGCCGCGCGACCGCTTCACCACCGCCTCGATATCGGCGCTGATCTTTTCCGCGACCAGGCCATAATCCTTGGCATGGTTCATATAATGGAAGATTTCAGCCGAGCGCAGCAGCGCCTTGGTCGGAATACAGCCCCAGTTGAGGCAGATGCCGCCCAGATTTTCGCGCTCGACGATCGCGGTCTTAAGCCCCTGCTGCGCCGCGCGGATCGCGGCGACATAGCCGCCCGGCCCGGAGCCCAGAACGATGACGTCATAAGTTTCAGCCATGGTCACTCTCGCTCATTATCTTGATTGGATCATTCGCCCGGCAGGGGCGGAACGGAACGGGGCTGGCGATCCTCGCCGATCGCCACGAAGGTGAAGGTCGCGCGGGTCACGCGATAGGAGCGGTCGTCATGCCGCGTCCGGCGCCAGGCCTCGACATCGATCTTCATCGACGTGCGGCCCACCGATTTCAGCGTCGCGAACACCGATACCTCGTCGCCGACCACCACCGGGCGCAGAAAGCTCATGCCCTCCACCGCTATGGTGACGGCGCGGCCATGGCTGTGCCGGGCCGCAACCGAGCCGGCCGCCGAGTCCATCAGGCTCATCAGCCAGCCGCCGAATATATCCCCATAGGGATTGGTATCCGCCGGCATGGCGATGACCCGAACCGCCGGAGACGCTTCCGGCGGCTGTTCGTCGACATGCCCCATCAGGCAAGCATGCCGATCGGGTTCTCGACCAGCTCCTTGAACGCCTTCATCAGGCGGGCGCCGTCGGCGCCGTCGATGGCGCGATGGTCGAAGCTGCCGGTGGCCGACATGACGGTCGCGATCTGAAGCGAGTCATCGACCACATAGGGCCGCTTCTCGCCCGCGCCGATCGCCATGATCATGCCCTGCGGCGGGTTGATGACGGCTTCGAACTGCTTGATGCCGAACATGCCCATGTTGGACAGGGAGGCGGTGCCGCCCTGATATTCCTCCGGCTTGAGCTTGCCGTCCTTGGCGCGGGCGGCAAGATCCTTCATCGCGTTGGAGATGGCGGCGACGCCCTTGCTGTCGGCTTCGGTGACGATCGGGGTGATGAGGCCGCCCGGGATCGACACGGCGACGGAAATGTCGGCGCGCTTGAACTGCAGCATCTGGTCGCCGGCGAACTGCACATTGCACTCGGGCACCTGGATGAGCGCGACGCCGAGCGCCTTGATCAGCAGGTCGTTGACCGACAGCTTGACGCCCCGGCCGGCGAGACCGGCATTCAGCTCCCCGCGCAGCTTGAGCAGCTTGTCCAGCTGCACATCGACGGTGAGGTAGATGTGCGGCACCTGCTGCTTGGATTCGGTCAGGCGGCGCGCGATCGTCTTGCGCATGCCATTGAGCTTGATGACCTCGTGCGGGATGCCGAAATCCTGCGCGGCATGGGCGACCGGCGCGGGCGCAGCGGCAGCGGCGGGGGCCGAAGCTGCGGCAGACGCATGC
>DAMDPH010000011.1:0-50518 GCA_032082785.1 Sphingobium sp.
CGCGCCTCCCCGGCCAGCAGCAGCATCAGCCGCCGCCGGCGCCCTATCGCCCGCAACGCATCGAACAGGGCGCGCCGCGCGCCGGGAGCCGTGCGATAATGGCGAAAGATGATCCCGGCCCGCCCGCGCGGCAGTCTGCGCGCCGCCGCCAGCAGATCGGCATCGGCGACCCGCTCGTCGGTCATCAGCCAGAGGGCGGGCACGTTTTTGCGGTGGCGGGGCTGCATCGCCCTCGCCTATAGCAGCCGCCATGAGCACAGACACTAACGAAGCCGCCGACCGGCTCGCCGGCGTGCGCGATTCCCTGGCCAGGGCGGCGCGCGTGAGCGGCCGGACCGCCGATGCCGTCACCCTCATCGCCGTGTCGAAAACCCAGCCGGCCGACGCCATCACCCCGCTGATCGCAGCCGGCCAGCGCGTCTTCGGCGAGAATCGCGTGCAGGAAGCGCAGGACAAATGGCCGGCGCTGCGGGAGAGCCATGGCGATATCGCGCTGCATCTGGTCGGCCAGCTTCAATCCAACAAGGCCGCCGATGCGGTCGCCCTGTTCGACGTCATCCACTCGCTGGATCGGCCCTCGCTGCTGACGGCGCTGGCAAAGGCCATGGATGCGTCGGGCCGCCGCATTCCCTGCCATATTCAGGTGAATATCGGCGCCGAGCCGCAAAAAGGCGGCTGTGCCATTGCCGATGTGCCGGCGCTGATCGCGCAAGCCCGCGCCGCCGACATTCCGCTCCTGGGGCTGATGTGCGTGCCGCCGCTCGATGTCGAGCCGGCGCCCTATTTCGCGCTGCTGGCCAAGATGGCGCGCGAGGCGGGGCTGGACCGGCTCTCCATGGGCATGTCGAGCGACTATGAAACCGCAATCATGCTGGGCGCGACCGACATTCGCGTTGGCACCGCGCTGTTCGGACAAAGGGCGCCCGCCGGACGCCCCGTGCCCGCCAGCGGCAGGGGAATGATCAGAAACGCCCCCGCAAGGTGATGCCATAGGTGCGCGGCTCCGCCAGATAGGCGGAGATCAGCTGGTTCGCCATCGGCGCGCCGCCGGCGAACTGCGCGGTGGTGGAGGTCGCCGGGCTGCTCGACTGTAGCGGGCTGCTGAACGCCACCTGGGTATAATCCTTGTTGAAGATATTCTGGCCCCATAGCTCGATCGCCCAGCGCTGCGCGGGGCCGCGCAGGCCGATGCGCGCATTGACGATGGCATAGCCGTCCTGCTCCTTTTCCGGGAACAGGTCGGACCCGGTATTATAGTCGCTGGTCATGCGTCCATCGACATAGAAGAGCGCGGCCAGGCCGTTCGACCCGATATCCGGCGTCCAGGCCAGGCTTGCCGTCGTCACCAGCGTCGGCGCGTTGGAGTTGATCGCGCCGGGCAGCAGGAACAGCGCCGGGTCAAGCGGGACGCTGCCGTCGCTGCTGCTGACCAGCCGGTCGGCGAACTTCGCCCGGGCATAGGTCAGCCCGCCCGATGCGCGGAAATTGCGCGCCGGCGTCGCCGTCAGCTCCAGCTCCACGCCCTGACTGACCAGACCCGGCTTCACATCGTCCGCACCGCAGGTCCGCGCCGCGCTCAACTCGCTGTCGCAGCCATTGATCGTCTGCACGACGAAGCTCGTCCCGTTGAAGGTGTTGAGCTGGAAATTCTTGAACTCCTGACGGAAGGCCGCGATGTTCGCGCTCCATTTGGGCTGGCTATATTTCAGCCCGATTTCAAAGGCATCCACCTTCTCCGCCTCGAACCGCAGGCTGGGCGCGTCGGCATTGGTGCGCGGCGCGAAGACGGCGGGGATGGCGTTCAGCCCGGTCGATCCCAGCTGGAACCGGTCGAGATTATAGCCGCCGGCCTTATAGCCCTTGGAATAGCTGCCATAGAGCAGCAGGTCGTCCACCGGCTTCCACGACAGGACCGCCGTTCCCGACAATTCGCTGTCGCTGATCTCGTCGTTGAGATCGAGCGCGTTGAGCGCGGTGGATCCATTGCCAAGGCAGCCGAGCGTCAGGATGCCGCCCGCCAGTGCGGCGGCGCTGCCGAGGGCGGCGTTGGTGGCGATGCCCGGCAGCGCAGAACCCTGCAAGGCGGTGCAGGTCGCGTTATTATTGGTGAAGTCGGCAGAAAAGCGCTTCGATTCATGCGTGTATCGCAGGCCGACGGTCAGATCGAGCTGCTTGGTGATGTGGATGATATTATGGGTGAAGAGCGCCCAATTCTCGCTCTTCTGATTATAGCGCGCCCGTTCGTCGCCCGTTCCTTCGGGCAAAGCGGCCAGTGCGCGCAGCCCGTTGCCGAGGCCGCCGGAGATTGCCGCCGCCTGCGCTGCTGCCGTTGCCGGCGGCAGTCCCCGCCCGATCAAGGCGGCGGTCAGCCCGGCATTGAGCTGCGCCTGCGTCCCGCTGATCAGCGGCGCGGTGGCAAGGCCACTGCCGCAGGCGGCAAGCTGCTGCGCGGTAAAGTTGCTCGTCGCGCCGGCACCCGCCATCAGGCGGCAGGCCGCGAAGCGGCCATAATCGGCCCCGGTGCGGATATTATCCTGCAAGGTCAGCTTTTCATTGGCATAATAGCCACCCACCAGCCAGTCGAGCATCTCGCCAAAGGCCGACCCTTGCAGCCGCAATTCCTGCGTGAAGGTCTTGAACTGGCGGAAGGTATTGGGGTCGCGGTAGAGCAGGTCCGCCCGGCTATAATCATAATCGCCATAATCGCGCGACTTATAGTCGCGATAGGCGGTGATGCTGGTCAGCTCCGCGCCGCCCAGATCATAGTTGATCTCGCCCGAAACGCCCCAATCTTTGAGCTTGCTGACATAGTTACGGCCGGGCGTGATGGTCAGCTCCCGATCATAGGGATCGGCGGGGAAGACCGTGCCCTGACCGGACAGGATCGCGGCGATGCGGTTGAACGGCGCGGTGCTGTAGCCATCCCCCTCCGGCCGCCGCTCGCGGGTTTCGATATAGGTCGCGCCGCAGCAGCTTTCGTCGCGGTTGGTATAATCGCCGATCAATCGGATAGACAGCGCATCATTCGGCTCGAACAGGGCCTGCCCGCGCAGGAAATAGCGGTCGCGATCGTTGGTTTCGCCCACCTTGCTGCCGCTATCGTCGAGCAGGTCGTAAAAGCCGTCCCGCTTCGACCAGACACCGTCCAGACTCAGCGCCAGCCCATCGGCAATCGGACCGGTGACGCGACCCGACAGGCGCCAATAGTCATAATTGCCATAGGTGATCTCACCGCGCGCGCCGAAGGTGAATTCGGGCGCCTTGCTGATGATGTTGATGAGGCCGGCCGAGGCGTTGCGGCCGAACAGCGTGCCCTGCGGCCCGCGCAGCACCTCCACCCGTTCGATCTCGCCCAGTTCATTGAGGCCCGCGCCGGTCCGCGACCGGTAGACGCCGTCGATGAACACCGCGACCGAGCTTTCCAGCCCCGGATTGTCGCCCACCGTGCCCACACCGCGAATACGGGCGGAGGCATTGGCTTCGGAGCCGGTCGAGGAGACGAGCAGCGAGGGCGCGAGCTGGTTGAGGGTGCGAATGTCGCTGGCGCCGCTATTCTGCATCGACTGCGCGCTCACCGCCGACACCGCGATCGGTACGTCGGAGAGGGGGCTGGCGCGCCGGGTCGCGGTCACGATGATGGTGCTCAGATCGTCGTCGGCAGCGGCCGCCTGCGGGGCGTCCTGTGCAAAGGCACAGGGCGTCGCGGCGCCCAGCGTCAACAGGCCCGCCGAAATCAGCCAAAGGCTCTTCTTGCTCATGCTGTGATCCTCTCCTGTACCGCCCCGCTTTTGCGGGGTCGGTGCTGACCGCGATTATGCTGCCACAGCAAGTCTAACACAAGATGCCTGCTTTCGAGCGACTTTCCGGCAGCGGCGGGGGCAGGTCAGAGGCGGCATGTTGCTCAATCGCAACAGCGGGAGGATGCTTGCCGTAGCGTCAGGCGATGGGAAAGCGCAGCAGCCGGTCGGCAACGGGCACCAGCGCCATCGCGCCCGGACCGACGGCGCGGCGAATTTCACCATGCCCGGCATTGAGTCCCCCGGTCAGCGCGCCGAGTGCGGGCAGAATCAATTTGGTCGATGATCCGACGAAACAGCGACGCGACACATGGCGACCCCGCAGCGACAGGCGCAGCTTGGGATGGAAATGGCCGGAGATTTCCGGTCGCAGATCATCGGCATCAGCTTCATGCCGCAGCCAGATACCGTCCACCTCCGCCTCGATCGCGCGGCGGCCGCCGGGCGTCTCGACCATGGCGGCATCATGATTGCCGGTGATCCACAGCCAGTCGAGCCGATCCGTCAGCGCCCGCAAGCGCCCGCGCGCCCGCCGGTCGAGCCGCGCGGCGCCATCCGAATCATGAAAACTGTCGCCCAATGTCCAGACCGCTCGCGCGCCGGTGCGCGCCACCAGCGCCTCGATCAGGTCGAGCGTCGCTTCGCTGTCATGCGGCGGCAGGAACTGGCCGAACCGCGCATACCAGCTCGCCTTCTCGAAATGCAGGTCCGCCACCAGCAGGGCGCCATGGGCCGGCCAGAAAAGCGCGGCATCCGGCAACGCCAGAAAATCATGACCTGCGAACGAAAGGGGAACCATTTCCCGCCTATGCGCGCAAGTGCGGCGGCTTTCAAGTGAGCGATGCAGCGCCTATAGCGCCGCCATGTTCACCGTCGCCGCCATGTACCGCTTTGCCCGCTTCGACGATCCGGCCGCCCTCGCCGAAGAATTGCGCGCGCTATGCGCGGCGCTGGACCTGTGCGGCACGCTGATCCTGGCGGGGGAAGGGATTAACGGCACGGTCGCCGGTCGTGCTGACGCCATCGCCGCGCTGGTGGCGCATATCCGCACGCTGCCGGGCTGCGCTGACCTCGACGTCAAATATGCGGAGGCGACGGACGCGCCGTTCGGCCGCATGAAGGTGAAGGTGAAGGCGGAGATTGTGACGCTGGGCGCGGGCGATCTCGATCCGGCGCGGCAGGCGGGCACGCATCTCGACCCGGCGGAGTGGAATGCGCTGATCGCCGATCCCGACACGGTGGTGATCGACACGCGCAACGCCTATGAAGTGGCGGTCGGCAGTTTCGACGGCGCGATCGATCCGGGCACGCGCAGCTTCCGCGACTTTCCCGCCTGGTTCGACGCCTTCGCCGAAAAGCTGCGCGAGCAAGGCCGCACGCCCCGCATCGCCATGTTCTGCACCGGCGGCATACGCTGCGAAAAATCGACGGCTTTGGTCAAGGCGCGCGGCTTTGACGATGTCTATCATCTGCGCGGCGGCATATTGCGCTATCTGGAGGAGATGCCGGAGGCGGAGAGCCGCTGGCAGGGCGACTGCTATGTCTTTGACGAGCGAGTCGCCGTCGGCCACGGCCTGCGTCCCGGCGCGCACAGCCTGTGCCGCGCCTGCGGCCTCGCTTATGCGCAGGACGCCGCGCATGACTGCCCCGGCGCCGATCAGTCCGTATAGCGGTGCAAGGCCGTGCCGTTGGCGCGCAGCCAGGCGCGGGCCGGGCGGGGGTCTTCGCCCAGAATAGCGGCATGGGCGGCATGGAAGGCGGGGCTGTGGTCCATATGGAGCAGATGCGCCAGCTCATGCGCCACGGTCGCGCGTCGCACCGAAGGGGGGCAGAGGATCAGCCGCCAGCTATAGCGAATCGCGCCGGCGGAGCTGCAACTGCCCCAGCGGCTGCGGGTGTCGCCCACGCCGACGCTCGCCACCATCAGCCCATGGTCGGCCGCCATCGCCCGCGTTTCGGCCTCCAGCACCGTCCTCGCCCGGGCACGCAGCCAGCGCAGCAGGCGCATGCCCACGGACTCCACCGCCCCGCCAAGGATCAACCGATCCTCCTCCAGCCGGATGCTGCGTCCCGCGCCCTCGCGCCAGCAGATGCGGACCATCCGCCCCTCCAGCGGGAAGCTGGCGCCGTCGCACAGGCGCGTCAGCGCCGGCTGAGCGGCCATTTGCGCCCGCACCCAGCCCTCATGCCCCTGCGCCCAGCCCAAGGCCTTGGCGAGATTCGCGCGTAGCGGCAGCGACAGGCGCAACTCACCGCGCGTGCCGTCGATCGACAGCTTGTAGTTGCGAGCGCGCGCCGACCGCCGCACGCGCACGGGCAGGGCGACGCCGTCGATCAGCAGGACCGGATCAGAGCTCCCGGTCGACAAGATGATGTTCCCACTCGCCCATCTCGGATTCCGCCACGGTCCAGCCGCGCACCGACTCGCCGGCGCGATGCACCGCTTCCCGGTCGCCGGAGATCAGATAATGCCAGTCGGGCAGCGGCAGCCCTTCGCCGCGCAGCCGATAGGCGCAGGTGCGCGGCAGCCAGCTGATGGTGCGGACCTTGGCCGGCGTCAGGCGCACGCAATCGGGCACGAACTGGCGCCGCGCCTTATAGTTGCTGCACTGGCCGCTATGCCGGTCGAGCAGCTTGCAGGCGACATTGGTGGGGTAGATGCGGCCACTATCCTCATCTTCCGCCTTGTGCAGGCAGCATTTGCCGCACCCGTCGCACAGCGCTTCCCATTCCGCACGATCCAGCTGGTCGAGGGGCTTATCCCAGAAGTCCAAGCGTCATTTCACCCATTTGTCGAGGAAGGCGCGGACCTTGTCGGGGCTGCCTTCATCGGTGTCCGGCGTCGCCGGATCGTCCACCGGCACCAGCGCGATCGGCTTGCCGTCCGGATCGAAGAGATAGGGTGTGCGGCTGTGGCTTACCAGATAGCCGCTCGCGCCTTCCTGCTTTTCGGGATTGGCATAGACGACGAAATCCTTCGCCACCTTGTCGATCTGCGCCTTGCTGCCCGTAAGGCCGATGAGGCGCGGGTGGAAGGCCGCGACATAGGCCTTCAGCACCGCCGGCGTGTCCCGTTCCGGGTCGACGCTGATGAAGAGCGGTTGCAGCTTCGCGGCCCGTTCCGGCGCGGCCTTTTCGAAGGCGGCATAGGCCTGCATGATCCGCTGCAGATCCATCGGGCAGACGTCCGGGCAATAGCTATAGCCGAAATAGACCAGCCGATAGCGACCGCGAAAATCGTCCCACCGGGTGGGCTTGCCGTCCTGGTTGGTCAGGGTGAAGGGGGCGCCGATGCGTGCGCCGGCCAGATCCGCTTGCAGCGCATCCTGGCTTGATCCCTCGCCCTCCTTGCTCATATTGCAGGCACTCGCCAGGACGAGCAGCGGCAGGGCGAGCGTTGAAAGCGCTTTGTTCATGGTGCCGCCAGCCATGCACTGCTAGAGTTAGATTTGCAAATGAACAGGGCGCAAATGATGAAGCGACTAATTCCCGTCATGATCGGCGCGGGGCGCGCCACCGCGTTAGGCCTGACGCTGCTGACGCCCGTCGTCGCGCAGGCGCAATTTTCCGACAATTATAATTTCCTGAAGGCGGTCAAGGACAAGGACGGACAGAAGGTCACCGACCTGATCCAGAAGCCCGGCTCCACCGTCATCAACAGCCGCGACGTGTCGAGCGGTGAAACTGCGCTGCATATCGTCGTCGCCCGTCGCGACGCCACCTGGCTCAACTTCCTGCTGTCCAAGGGCGCGAATCCCAACCTCACCGACAATGACGGCAACAGCCCGTTGATGAAGGCGGTGCAGGGCCGGTTCGAGGAAGGCGTGCGCCTGCTGCTGTCGCACAAGGCGCAGGTCGACAAGTCCAACGATCTGGGCGAAACGCCGCTGATCCGCGCGGTGCAGCTGCGCGATGTGGGCCTGACGCGCCTGCTGATCGCGCAGGGCGCCAATCCCAACAAGACCGATAATATCGCCGGCATGTCCGCCCGCGACTATGCCGCGCGCGACAGCCGCACGCCGGGCCTCAGCGAGGCGCTGCAAGCGGCCAAGGACAGCAGCAAGCCGTCCGGCCCGGTTCAGGGTCCGGTATTCTGATCGCCCGTGTCTGATCCCATCGGCGGCGCGGCTACCAGCCCAGCTCCGCCGCATGATCGGGATCGGCCAGCGCGGTGAGCCGCCGGGCGGCACGTCGGGCGAAGCGCAGCGTCTCCGCCTTGCGCCGCGCCGCCGCCAGCGGCTCGACCGGGGCAGGGCGCACCAGTTCGGCATCATATTGATCGGCAACGATCAGCCCGCTGCGCTCCGGCCATAGCGCCTCACTGTCGAACAGCGACAGATCGAAGCCCGCCGGCACCGCCCAGTAGAAACGGTCGCAATAGTCGAAATAGTCCGGCCACTTCATGTCGCCCAGCAGGTCGGCGCGGCTGCATTTGATCTCGACGATGGTCAGCCGCCCAGCGCCGTCCAGCGCCATGATGTCGGCGCGCCGCCCATTGGGCAGCGGCACCTCCAGCATGCCGCTCATGTCATGGCGGAAAAAGAGGCGCAGCGTGCCGCGCGCCACGGCCAAAGCGGTGCCGTCGGTCAACGGCGCGCAGGATGCGGTATCATCGCTCATCATGCGCCGATCATTAGAACAATAGAAGAACAAAAGGAAAGGCCGATTCGGAGCATCTCCGAACCGGCCTTTCGTTCATCTCGCAAACCCGCGGTAGCGGGCGCTTGTCAGCGATAGAAGATATGATTGTCGATGGCGGCAAGCTTCGGCTTGCCCCAGCCCGGCGACACCCGGCGGGCATGGAAGAACAGCGCGCCTTCGGCCTGGCTGTCCCAGCTGTCCTGCATCGCGATCTGGGCGATGGCGACGGCCTGGCGCCAGCTGCGGCCAGCGGTGCGGATCGGGGGCATCTCGCCGCCGCGCACGAAGCTGAACTGGCTCGGCTGGAACACCACACCGCACAGGCTGTTGGCGAAGCGGCCCGAATTGGCGCGGTTGATGATGACGCGCGCAACGGCCAGCTGGCCCTCAAGGCTTTCGCCCTTGGATTCGAAATAGACCGCACCGGCGAGGCACTTCATGTCGTCGTCCAGCGCTTCCGGCTCGCCATGGGCGGCAACCAGCGCTGCCAGGCTATCGGCCTGGAACTCGGAGTCGGTCTGAGAGTTCTTATTATCAGCCATCGGCTGCACGACTTCGTGCGGCTTGGCGAAGATAACGGCCGGCGCGGCGCCAGCCGAAGGCGCTGCGGACAGCGCGCTATTCCCGTTCAGGGAAAGGGTCGACAAGGAGGCCTCGCTGGCGCTCGACAGGTCGGAAGCACTGACCGCTGCGGCAGCGGACATTGCAAATGCCGCCACGATGGCGGCCCGTAGGCGGAAACTCATCGAAACTCTGGTTCGTGCGGTTCTTGGCCTGAAACGTCGTGTGCAACCTGATTATATCGACGTCCGGCCGCCTCCCGTCTGCGTGTTTACCGCGCCCGCCCCCCATGGGCGAATGCTGGCAACCTGCGCGTTAAGCGTGATGGCGGCCTCTGCCTGCGCACAGAGGGACTGTCAACGATCAGCAGATCGTTTCAGCGGCGAAGCGTTCCGCATCCGCGACATCAAGCTCCACCAGCCACAGGTCGGGATCAGAGCGGCGGCGGCGGGCGATATACTCGGCCAGAGCGGCCGGATCCGCGCCGGCATCCGGGCCGCAGCGGCTCAGCACATGGCCGCCGGCATAGTCCGACATACGCTCGAAAAGCCCCGTAAATTGGCCTTTTTCAAGCGCTTGAACCAGAATCACCCCGCTTGTCGGATCGCCTTTGGCGAGGATCATGACAAAGCCGCCGGCAGCCGCAACGCGGCGTTGCAGCGCGCCGACCAGCATGGCGCTGGTCAGCCGGTCAGCGGCCATAGCCGGGGAGCGACGACAGGGGGAATTGCGAGCGCATGAAAGTGCCGGTGCCGCGCCCGACTTCCTCGCCATCGCCATCGATCAGGCTCGCTTCGGCGACATAGACTCGGCGTTTGCCGCTGATCCAGCGCCCTTCCGCCCGGATTCGCCCCGGCCCGATCGGGCGGGTGAACAGCAGGTTGAACGCGGTGGTGAGCAGGAAACGGTCGCTCACCAGGCTGTTTGCCGCGTAGAAGGCGGCATCGTCCAGCATCTTGAAATAGACGGTGCCATGGACCGCGCCGGCGGCGTGAAATTGCGTCTCGTCAACATCGAAGTCGATGACCGACCGGCCCGCTTCGGGAATGCTGAGGTCGGACCGGAACAGCCGGTTGATGGGCGCAGAACGGTACAGCGCTTCGAGCGCGCGGAAATGCGCTGCCTCGCCGCTCTCGATGCCGTTCGGCGCGACGCCGTCCTCAGGCTGCGTCACGCGTCCCGCCGCCCGCCAGCAGCGCATAGAGCGCCTCCGACGAATTGGCGCCGCGCAGGCGCGTCACCTGCCCCTCATCCCGCAGATAGCGCGACACCCGCGCCAGCGTCTTGAGATGCTCGGCGCCGCTGTCGACGGGGGACAGAAGGGCGAAGACGATGTCTACAGGCGAATCATCCACGGCATCGAAGGGAACCGCCGGGTCCAGCAGCACGACCACGCCGCATACGCGCGGCAGATTCTGGATCTTGGCATGGGGAATGGCGACGCCGCCACCGAAGCCGGTCGAACCCAGCTTCTCCCGCTCGAACAGCGCATCGGCCACCAGCTCGGCGTCGACGTTATAGGCGCCGGCGGCGAGGGCCGCGATCTTCTGGAAAAGCTGCTTCTTGCCGTTCGCGGACACGTCCGTCGCGAGCGCTTCCGGCGAAACGATGTCGTTGAAATGCACCATGGTCAATCCGATCCGTCCGAGCCGCGTCGCGCCCGAGGGGAAGGGCGCGGCTCGGGGAGATAAAGGCCGGGCCAATAGGCCGCCCGGAACGCCAGGTCAACCGGCGCACCGGGCGCAGGCCGCGCCGATACGCGGCTCAGCCGCGGGGTTCGACCCAGCCGATGGTGCCGTCCTGACGACGATATACCATATTGTAGGCGGACGTTCCCGCATTGAGGAACAACAGCGCATTGGTGTTGCGCAGGTCGAGCATCATCACCGCGTCGGATACGCTCGCTTCGGGGATGTCCACGCGCGTTTCGGCGACGATCAGGGGCGCGTCGCTCGGCTCATCTTCCTCCGGCGAATTGGCGAAGATCGTATAGCCGGCACCATCCAGCATATCGAAGCCATTGGCCCGCTGGGCCTCGGCCGCCTGGGCCTGAGGGCTGTGATCCTTGAGCCGCCGCATATAGCGCCGCAGCTGCTTTTCGATCCGGTCGGCAGCCTGGTCGAAAGCGGGATGCGCCTCCTGCGCTTCCCCTGCGCCCTTCAGGATCAGGCCGGTCATCACATGGCAGACGATGTCGCAATGAAAGGCGCCATGCGGAGCCGGACGGAAGGTCACCTGGGCGGAAATCGTGCGGGAGAAATATTTCTCGGCCATCGCCTCCAGCCGGTCCGCGACATGCTGCTTGAGCGCGTCGCCCGTCTCGACCTGATGCCCGGAAACACGAATATCCATATGCCTTCTCCTTATTCTTGCCGCGCCATCGGGAGGACGGCGCGGTTTTGCCGGGGCGCCCGGCCGGGCCGTCAGCCCGGCTGCGTGCCCTCCAGCCAGAGCGGGGCCGTCAGCGTTGCGATGAACGCCTGATGCCGCTCCAACTCCTCCGCGCTCGCCGCGAAAACGCGCGCGGGTCGAACTGGGCGAACCATGGTGGGCGTCGCCAGTTCCATGATGATGGGGTCTTTCCTCTCCTCCTGTGCAAGACCAAGGCCGATCTGCCGGCCGCCGGTAAGCTCGATATAGAGTTGCGCCAGCAATTCCGCGTCGAGCAGCGCGCCATGCTTGATGCGATGGCTGCGATCGATGCCGTAGCGGGTGCAAAGCGCGTCCAGACTATGTTTGGCGCCGGGATGCAGGGTGCGGGCGATGGCGACCGTGTCGATCATCCGGTCCATCGCCACCTCGACCTTGCCGCACTGGCGCAGCTCATGGTTGAGGAAGCCAAAGTCGAAGCGCGCATTATGCGCCACCAGCGGGCTGTCCTCCAGGAAAGCCAGCAGCTCCTCCACGCCATGGTGGAAACAGGGTTTGTCGGACAGGAACAGGGCGGACAGGCCATGCACCGCTTCGGCGGCGGCGGGCATGTCGCGCTGCGGATTATAATAAGCGTGGAAGGTGCGGCCGGTCGGCACGCGGTTCAGCAGCTCTATGCACCCGATCTCGACAAGCCGGTCGCCCGAAGCGGGATCGAACCCTGTCGTTTCCGTATCGAAAATGATCTCGCGCATCGCCCTCTTCAACCGACTCCTTCTGATCTACCCTTATCTGCCTCTCGCGCCGCCAAGGCAAGACGCCAGCCGCCGAACCTGACCGCGAGTAGCCGTCAGAGTCGTCCCGGTATCAATCAGATGATCGGCGCGGCGACGCTTTTCCCGGTCGGGCACTTGCAGCCGCATTATCTGCCGGAATTTGGCGGGCGTCATCGTCTTGCGGGCCAGCACGCGGCGGCGCTGCTTCCATGCCGGGGCGCTGACGACGATCACGCCGTCCAGCCCCTTTTCCCCGCCGGTCTCATACAGCAAGGGTATGTCGAGAATGACCAGCTTGCGGGACCGGTTGCGTTGCAGGAAGGTGCGGCGCGCGGCGCGCACGGCGGGATGGACGATCGCCTCCAGCGCCTGCCGCTCGGCCGGATCGGCGAACACCGCCGCGCCCAGCTTCGCCCTGTCCACGCCATCGGGTCCGGTCGTGCCGGGAAAGCGCGCCTCGATCTGCGGCAACAGCGCGCCGCCTGGTCCTTGCAGCCGATGCACTTCGGCGTCCGCGTCGAAAACCGGCACGCCTTCGCGCCGGAACATCGCCGCCACCGCCGACTTGCCCATCCCGATCGATCCGGTGAGGCCGTAAATCTTCATCCCGGCTCAGTCAGCGGCAAGCAGCAGCGCGCGCAGCTCCGCATCCCGCTCGCGCGGCGCTTCAGCGTCGAAAAATATGTCGAAGGCAAGCGCTGCCTGACCGATCAGCATTTCCAGCCCATCGAGAGTCTTCAGGCCCCGCGCCCGCGCCGCCATCAGCAGGCCGGTGTCGAGCGGGCTGTAGACGATGTCGTACACGGTCGCATGATCGGGCAACGGCGACAGGTCGAGATCGAGCGTCGGCTGCCCCACCATGCCGAGCGAGGTCGAGTTGACCAGCAGATCGGCCGCTGGCAGCGGATCGGTCATGGCCAGCACCCGGCCCTTCAGGCCCGCCCGGTCGAGCAGCGCCTGCGCCTTGGCAGGATTGCGCGCCATGATGCTGATGTCGGGCACGCCCAGGCTGGCGAGCGCAAACAGGATCGCCCGCGCCGCGCCGCCCGCGCCGATCAGCACCGCGCTCCGCCCGCGCCATTTGTCGCGCAGCAGCGGCTGGAGAAAGCCGCCGGCATCGGTATTGGTGCCGATCAGCGGCCCGCCGGTTTCGCTGGCAATGGTGTTCATCGCCCCGATCCGGTCGCGCACGCCGCCCGGATCGTCGGTGAAGTCCATCACCGCAATCTTGTGGGGCAGGGTGACGTTGCAGCCCAGCCAGTCGGGATCGGCCCGCCGTTGCAGGAAATAGGCGGCCAGCCCCTCGGGCGTCACATGCGTCTTGCGATATTCCGCCTCGATGCCCAGCGCCTCCAGCCAGAAATTATGGATGATCGGTGATTTGCTATGAGCAATGGGGTCGCCAATCACTTCGGCGTAAGGCAGCGGCGCATCGGTTTCGATTTCGGTCATGACGCCAGAACGCCCCGCACGCGCAGAAAGTCAAGCAGCGGCAGCAGCGGCAATCCCTGAATCGCGAACTGGCTGCCTTCGACCTTGCTGAACAGCTGCGCGCCCGGCCCCTCGATCCGATAACAGCCGACGCACCAGCGGCATTCGTCCCAGTCACCATCGAGATAGGCGGCGATAAACGCGTCCGACAGCGGCCGCACCGTCATCCGCACCCGCTCCACATGGCGCCAGATCGCCTCGCCGTTAAAGGCGATGACGGCGGCGCTGTGGAGATGATGGACCCGGCCCGACAGCCGCCGCAGGATTGCCTCGGCATCGGCCCGGTCGGTCGCCTTGTCGATCATGGAACCGTCATCGAGGCTCAGCGTCTGGTCGCAGCCCAGCACCAGCACGCCGGGCATCCGGCGCGATAGGCGCAGCGCCTTCAACTCGGCCAGCGCATCGGCCAGGTCGCGCGCATCCAGCCCGTCGGCGCGCAGCGCGGCCTTCGCTGCATCCTCGTCGACGCCGGGCGTCATCGCTTCGAACGGCACGGCGGCGGCGGCCAGCATCGCGCGACGGCTCGCGCTTTGCGAAGCGAGGATGATCATGGGCTCACTCCGTCGGCCAGGATATGATCGTTGAACAGGTTGATGATGGCGGCGGCGGCTTCCTCGATCGACCGGCGCGTCATGTCGATCACCGGCCATCCATTGTCGGCGAACATCCGGCGCGCGAAGGCCAGTTCCTCCTGCACCTTGCCGTTGTCGACATAGGCGGTTTCCGGCGCCTGGTTGAGCGAAAGCAGCCGGTTGCGCCGGATCTGGATCAGCCGTTCGGGGCTGACGGTCAGGCCGACGATCATCGGATGGCGCAGCGAATAGAGGCTGCGCGGCGGCGGCGATTCCGGCACCAGCGGGATGTTCGCGGTCTTGTAGCCGCGATTGGCGAGATAGATGGAGGTCGGCGTCTTGGACGCGCGGGACACGCCCGCCAGGACGATGTCGGCCTCCTCCCAATTTTCATGGCCGACGCCATCATCATGGGCGATGGTGAACTGGATCGCCTCGATCCGGGCGAAATAGGCCTCGTCCAATATATGTTTGCGGCCCGGCCGGGTGCGCGTCTCCTGCCCCAATATGTTGGAGAGGGCGTCCGACACGCTGTCCAGCGCCGCGACATGGGGCAAGCCGAGCGCGCGGCAGCGGGCCTCCAGCCGCCGGCGCAGCATATGATTGGTGAGGGTGAAAAGCACCAGTCCGGGATGGGCGGCGATTTCCTCCATGATCCGGTCGAGATGCACTTCGGATCGCACCATCGGCCAGAAATGACGGATCGCCTCGACATTTTCGAACAGGCCGATGGCGGCCTTGGCGATATTCTCCAGCGTTTCACCGGTGGAGTCCGACAGAAGATGAAGATGAATCCGCGACATCGGCATATCTCTGTGGGTGCGCTGTGGATAAAGCAAGGGACGACGCGTGGAAAAACCACCCGTCTGCGCGGCTTCCCCATCACGCCGATGCTTATCCACAGGCTGCCAACAGGTCGATAATCTTATCCACAGCCTGTGGGTAGCGGGGACAAGCCACGTGACTCGCGCCGGCGATCAGGCAGGAAAAGAGTCAAGCTGTTGGCAAAAGCGGGCACAGCGCATAAACCCCGCTGCCAACGCCCCTTCATCTCCAACATCCTTTCAGAATCTAATAAGAGAGAATAGATGACGGCTCTCGACGCCCGACGCCCCGAGGGGACTCCCAAGCCGCTGCTCGCTGTGCTGAAAGGGCATCGCGCCACCGTGCCGCCCGTCTGGCTGATGCGCCAGGCCGGCCGCTATCTTCCCGAATATCGCGCGTTGCGGGCGGACAAGGGCGGCTTTCTGGAGCTGGTCTATGACAGCGCCGCCGCCGCCGAAGTGACTCTGCAACCGCTGCGCCGCTTCGGCTTTGACGGCGCCATTCTCTTTTCCGACATTCTGATCGTGCCCTATGCGATGGGCCAGTCACTCTGGTTCGAGGCAGGCGAAGGACCGCGCCTCGCGCCGGTGCTGAGCGACACGCCGCTCTCCGACCTGACCGCCGATCCCAGCCGGTTCGAGGCGATTTACGAGACGGTGCGGCAGGTAAAGGCCGCGCTCGACCCGGCCGTCACCTTTCTGGGCTTTGCCGGCAGTCCCTGGACGATCGCCACCTATATGGTGGCCGGGCAGGGCAGCAAGGATCAGGGCGCGGCCCGGCGCCTAGCCTATCAGGATGCCGGCCGCTTCGGCGCGTTGATCGACGCCATCGTCGAAACGACCATCGACTATATTGGCGGCCAGATCGAAGCCGGGGTGGAGGCGGTGCAACTGTTCGACAGCTGGGCCGGCAGCCTGGCCCCCAGCCAGTTCGAACGCTGGGTCATAGACCCCAATGCCCGCATCGTGCAGGGCGTGAAACATCGCTATCCCGATATTCCGCTGATCGGCTTTCCCAAGGGCGCGGGCGCCAAGCTTGCTGATTATGCCAGCGGCACCGGCGTCGATGCGGTGGGACTGGACGAAACGGTCGATCCCGCCTGGGCTGACCGGGTGCTGCCCGCCGGGCTGCCGGTGCAGGGCAATCTCGACCCGCTGGCGCTGATCGCGGGCGGCGATGCGGTGGAGCAGTCGGTAGACCGCATCTGCGCCGCCTTTGCCGACCGCCCGCATATCTTCAATCTGGGCCATGGCATTTTGCCCGACACGCCCATCGACCATGTCGACGCGTTGCTGCATTATCTGCGTCGAAAGGAGACCCGTTGATGCCTTGGCTCGGTGCCGCCTATCTCTGGGTGAAGGCCGCCCATCTGATCTTCGTCATCTTCCTGATGGCGGGGCTGTTCATGATGCCGCGATTCTTCGTCTATCATCAGGAAACCGTCCCCGGTTCGCCCGAGGACCAGCGCTGGATCGAGCGGGAGGGCCGGCTGCTCAAGATCATCCTCAACCCGTCGCTGATCCTGGTCTGGCTGTTCGGGCTGATGCTGATGGTGGAGATCGGCGCCTGGCAATTTGGCTGGTTCCACCTCAAACTGCTCTTCGTGCTGGGGCTGTCGGCCTATCATGGCTGGATCGCGAGCTATGCGAAGAAGCTGGCGCGGGGCGAGCGGCCGCTGCGCGACAAGCAGCTGCGCCTGCTCAACGAAGTGCCCGGCATCGCCGCCGCGATCATCGTCGTGGCGGTGATCGTGAAGCCCTTCTGACGGGGCCATTCTGACCCCGTATCGATGGCCCGGCGTCAGGCCGGGTCGACGGCGATATTGTCGATGAGCCGCGTCCGGCCCAGCCGCGCGGCGGCCAGTAGCCGGGCCGGCCGCTCCAGATGCGTCACCGGCTCCAGCGTGACGGCGTCGCACAGCAGCACATAATCGACCGGGGTAAAGTCCTGACGCTCCAGCAGCGCGACCGCCTGCGCCAGGGCCGGCGCGACCGGATCGCCGCGCTCGATCTGCCGCTTCGCCTCGCCTAGCGCGCGCGGCAGGGCAAGCGCCTGCCGCCGCTCCTCTTCGCTCAGATAAGCATTGCGGGAGGAGAGGGCGAGGCCATCTTCGGCCCGTTGCGTCGGCACGCCGACAATCTCGATCCCCATGTCGAGATCGGCGACCAGCCGGCGGATGACCGCCAGCTGCTGATAATCCTTTTCCCCGAACAGGGCGACGTCGGGTCGCACCTGATTGAGCAGTTTCGTCACCACGGTCGCCACGCCATCGAAATGACCCGGCCGCGCCGCGCCATCCAGCCCTTCGCTGACGCCCGACACGCTGATATTGGTGGCAAAGCCTACCGGATACATGGCCTCGACCCCGGGCGCCCACAGCAGGTCCGCGCCCGCCGCTTCCAGCATCCGCACGTCATTGGCCTCCCGCCGGGGATAGGCGTCCAGATCCTCGTTCGGCCCGAATTGCTTGGGGTTGACGAAGATCGACACCGCGACGGCATCGGCCTGCCGCCGCGCTTCGGCGACCAATGCCATATGGCCGTCATGCAGCGCCCCCATAGTGGGCACCAGCGCCAGCCGGCCCCTGCCGCGCAAGCTCTGGGTGGCGTCGCGAAGGGCGGGCAGTTCACGGATTATTTGCACGGGACGAGGGGCTCCGATAAGGGCAGGCAGACAGGGAACGTCCCGCTAGGCAAGGCGCCGCGCGACGGTCAAGAATCATTGCGACAATCAACGGGGTTATCAAGGTCCGATGGCGAACGCTCAGCCGCATCTCATCGTCTTCGCCAACGAAAAGGGCGGCACCGGCAAATCGACCACGGCGGTCCACACGGCGATCGCCTTGACATCGCTCGGCCATCGGGTCGGCATGATCGACCTCGATCCCCGCCAGCGGACCGTCACCCGCTATATGGAAAATCGCGCGGAAACGGCGCGCCGCCGCAATATCGAGCTGCCCGCACCCGACTTTGCCGTGTTCCAGGGCGATTCGATCGAGGCGCTGGAGTCGGAATCGGCAGCCGTGGCGGAGGGCAAGGATTTCCTGATCGTCGATACGCCGGGCCGCGACGATCCCTTCGCCCGCCATGTCGCGGCGCGGGCCAATACGCTGGTGACGCCGATGAACGACAGTTTCGTCGATTTCGACCTGATCGGCCAGGTGGACGCCGAAAGCTTCAAGGTGCGCCGCCTGTCCTTTTATTCCGAACTGATCTTCGAAGCGCGCAAGTCCCGGGCCAAGGCCGATGGCGTCTCGATCGACTGGGTCGTGCTGCGCAACCGCGTCCAGCATCATGACGCACGCAACAAGAAGCGGGTGGGTGACGCGCTCACCGAATTGTCGCGCCGCGTCGGCTTCCGCGTCATTCCCGGCCTGTCGGAGCGCGTCATCTTTCGCGAGCTGTTCCCGTCGGGCCTGACTCTGCTCGACAAGGGGCATCTGGGCGAGCTGGGCGTCAGCCACATCGCCGCGCGGCAGGAATTGCGGGAAATGGTATCGGGCCTGGCGCTACCCAGCCGGGACGATGTCAGCCCCGTGGACATGCTCGGCGCCGCCTGATGGGCCTGCTCGCCCTGCTCATGGCCGCGCTGGCGGTCTGGCTGATCTGGACGGGACGATTGCAGCGTATGACGGCCAAGGATGGAATGGCGCTGGGCGCGGCGCTGGTGAGCGCGATCTTCGCGGCCAAGGGCAAGCCGGCGGTCGGCGCGCCGCTGCTGATGGGCGCGGCTTTGTTCTTCGTCGGGCAGAGCCGGGCCCGGGCGCGCCGGACCGCGCGCGCGGCGCGCGTATCTGCTCCACCATCGCCCGATCTGGCGCAGGCGCGGGCGTTGCTCGGCGTGCCGGACGATGCCGATGCTGCCACCATCCGCGCTGCCTATCGGCGGCTGATCGCGTCGGTCCATCCCGACCGGGGCGGGACGGAGGCGCTGGCCGCCCAGATCAACGCCGCACGCGACATGCTGCTGCAACAGGCGCAGGCGCCGTCGAAGCGATCCGACGCCTCATGATTGCGCTGGCCTAGCGGCGGCGGGGCGAAGGGAGCGGCTATGGCGCATATCTTCCATTCCAGTCTGCTGCGCGCCTATGACATGCGCGGGGTCATGGGCGAGATGCTGGGCGAGGCGGATGCCTATGCCGTGGGACGAAGCTTCGCCACCTGGGTGCGCCGAACGGGCGGGCAGCGGGTCGCGGTCGGCTATGACGGGCGGATCAGCAGCCCGATGCTGGCGAAAGCGCTGCTCAAGGGGCTGCGCGACAGTGGCGTCGACACGGTCGAGATCGGCGCCGGGCCGACCCCCATGCTATATTATGCCGAAGCCACGCAGCAGGTGGATGGCGGCATAGAGATAACCGGCAGCCATAACCCCCGCGATCACAACGGCTTCAAGCTTGTCCTGCGGCGTCGGCCCGTCTTCGGGGCCGATATCGAACGGCTCGCCGCGATGGCGGCGGCGGGCGACTGGCTGGAGGGGGAGGGGCGCAGCCTGCCCTGCGACATCATGGCGGCCTATGTCGACCGGCTGGTCGAAGGGTTTCAACTGGCGCCCTTCCGCATCGGCTGGGATGCGGGCAATGGCGCCGCCGGCCCGGTGGTGGAGGCGCTGGTCGAGCGCCTGCCGGGTGAGCATCATCTGCTCTTCACCGATATGGACGGCAATTTTCCCAACCATCATCCCGATCCCGCCAGGGCCGATAATCTGGCCGATCTCCAGGCGCTCGTCCGCGATCGTCGGCTCGATTTCGGTGTGGCTTTCGATGGCGACGGCGATCGGCTGGGCGTGGTGGACGGGCAGGGGCGGATCATCTGGGGCGACCAGCTGCTCGCCCTCTTCGCCACCGACATGCTGCGCCTGCGGCCCGCGGCGACGATCATCGGCGATGTAAAGACCAGTCAGGCGGTGTTCGACCGGATCGCCCAATCCGGTGGCGTGCCGATGATCGCGCCGACCGGCCACAGCCTCATCAAGGCGCGGATGCAGGACACGGGCGCCTTGCTCGCCGGCGATATCAGCGGTCACTTCTTCTTCGCCGATCTTTATCATGGCTATGATGACGGCCTCTATGCGGCGGTGCGGCTGATCGATCTGCTGGGACGGAGCAGGACGACGCTGGCGAAATTGCGGGATGATCTGCCGATCTGCGCCAGCACGCCCGACATCCGTATTCCGGTGGCGGAGGCCGACAAGCGCCGGCTGGTCGAGATGGTAAGGGCCGGGCTGGTCGAGGAAAATTGCAGCTTCACCGAAGTGGACGGCGTGCGCGTCTTTGACGAGGATGGCTGGTGGCTGCTGCGCGCGTCCAATACCGAAGCCGCGCTGACGCTGCGCGCGGAGGCGGCCGACGAATCAGGACTCGCGCGCTTGATCGATGCGCTGTCGGCCCGACTCGCCTCGGTCGGTGTGATCCTGCCGGAAAAAGCCGCTTGGTGAGGCGCGCCGGAGCGCCACTTTCCGTTACGTCAGGCTAGGTAAAAGCCCGCGATTGCAGAAAATGCAACTGGAACCGCTTTCTTCGCATTTGCGGTAATCTTCGCTGCACCGCAAAAGGAACGGGCCTTTCAGGCATCCTCTCCTAAAAACTTTCCGCCGCCCTCCGGGGCGGCTTTTTTTTGTCCATTTCGGACCGGAAAGCGGCGGCGCTGCCGTAGCGTTCCTGCAACGGCCCGCCCGCAGAAGTGGCCGGAGCGCGGAAATCCGCCTTTTCAGCACTAGAAATTAACGCCAAGCTTGGTATCCGCGCGCCCCTAAAGACCAGATCGCGCGTATCGGGTCAGTCATAGTAGAGGATGTATCATGTCCCCCAGCCGCCGTCTTCTTCCCCTCCTTCTGCTCAGCGGCGCCGTCGCTGCGCCCATACCCGCCTTCGCCGGCGGCTTCTATCTGCAGGAACAATCGCCCAAGGAAACCGGCCGCGCCCTGTCGGGCGGCGCCGCGGCGGGCGATGATCCCTCGACCGTCTATTTCAACCCGGCGGCGATGACCGAATTGTCGGGCATTCAGACCTCGATCGGTGGCGTGGCGCTGATGGCGTCGGCGCATCAGACCAATCGCGGCAGCAGCCGCACCGTCCCCGGCCTGCCGGTGAGCGTGCCCGTGACCGGCAATGACGGCGGCAACCCGTTTGAGAAAGTGATCCCGATCCCCAGCTTCTATGCGACGGCGCAGGTCACCGACCGGCTGTGGCTGGGTCTGGGCGTCAACGCGCCCTTTGGCCTGAAGCTGGAATATGATGACGGCTTTTTCGGCCGCTATGACTCGCTCTACACCAACCTCAAAACCTATAATATCCAGCCTTCGGCCGCTTATAAGCTGAACGAGAATTTCTCGATCGGCGGCGGCGTCGACGTGCAATATGTGAAGGCGACGCTGACCAACGCGCTGCCGCAGCTGTCGCCGCTCGCGCCCACGGACGGCTTCACCAGCCTCAAGGGCGATGACTGGTCGGTGGGCTGGAATGCTGGCCTGTTCTTCACCTCGGGCGATACCCATGTGGGCGTCCATTATCGTTCCGGCATCGATCACAAGCTGCAGGGCACGCAGATGATCAGCGGCCTTCTGGGTCCGCTGTCGACCGCCAACGGCTCTTTCGACGCCAGCGCGCCGCTCGACCTGCCGGAAATCGTTACCGTCAGCTTCATGCAGAAACTCACGCCGCAGCTGCGCGCGATGGTTACGGGCCGCTGGTATAATTGGTCGGTGTTCAAGGGCATCGAAGTGACCTCCGCCACCGGCACCACCAACAAGGAGCTGGACTATAAGGACAGCTATAGCGTCAGCGTCGGCGGCGAATATGATGTCAGCCCCGCCTTCACGCTGCGCGCGGGCACGATGTTCGATCGGTCGCCCACCAATCCGCAGCATCTCACCACCCGCGTGCCCGATGGCGATCGCGTGTGGCTGACCGGCGGCGCGACGTGGAATCTCTCTGAGTCCTTCGCGCTCAACCTGTCCTACGCGCATACGTTCGTCGAGAAGGCGAACATCATCCGCCCGGACAGCTATTTCCCGGCTCCCGCGACGGTCACGGCGACGACGCTGGCGCAGACCACCGGCAATGCGGACCAGATTGCCGCATCGTTGACGGCACGCTTCTAACCGTCACGATAAATCCCTATAGGGGCTCCATAGATTGGAGCCCCTTTTCATGTCTGACCATAATCCCGGCCTGCGCCCCTGGCGCGATATTGCGCGGCGACGCTCGCGGCAGATCATGGTCGGCAATGTGCCGGTGGGCGGCGATGCGCCCGTGACGGTGCAGACCATGACCAACACGCTGACCTCCGACGTGCGCGCGACGATCGACCAGATTCGCCGCTGCGAGGAGGCGGGCGCCGACATCATCCGCGTCTCCTGCCCCGACGAAGCCTCGACCGCCGGCCTGCGGCAGATCGTCCGCGCGGCCAAGGTGCCGATCGTCGCTGACATCCATTTTCATTATAAGCGGGCGCTGGAAGCGGCCGATGCGGGCGCGGCCTGCCTGCGCATCAACCCCGGCAACATCGGGTCGGAAGCGCGCGTCAAGGAAGTGGTGGACGCGGCCAAGGCCAATGGCTGCGCCATCCGGATCGGCGTGAATGGCGGCAGCCTGGAAAAGGATCTGCTCGAAAAATATGGCGAGCCATGTCCGGAAGCGCTGGTGGAAAGCGCGCTCGATCATATCAAGCTGCTCCAGGACCAGGACTTTCACGACTATAAGGTCGCGGTGAAGGCGAGCGATGTCTTCCTCGCGGTCGCCGCCTATATGCAGCTTGCCGAAGCGGTCGATTGTCCGTTGCACCTTGGCATTACCGAGGCGGGCGGCCTGATCGGCGGCACGGTGAAAAGCGCGATCGGCATCGGCAATCTGCTCTGGGCCGGCATCGGCGACACCATTCGCGTCTCGCTCTCCGCCGAACCGGAAGAGGAAGTGCGCGTCGGCTACGAGATTCTGAAGTCGCTCGGCATCCGCACGCGCGGGGTGAAGGTGATTTCCTGCCCCAGCTGCGCGCGGCAGGGCTTCGACGTCATCCGCACCGTGCAGGCGCTGGAGGAACGGTTGCAGCATATCAATACGCCGCTCTCGCTGTCCGTGCTGGGCTGCGTCGTCAACGGCCCCGGCGAAGCGCGCGAGACCGATATCGGTCTCACCGGTGGCGGCAATGGCAAGCATATGGTCTATCTGTCGGGCGTGACCGACCATGTCATCCAGGATGACGACATGGTCGACCATATCGTCCGGCTGGTGGAGGCAAAGGCGGCCGAGATCGAAGCGGCCAAGCTGGAAGCGGAAAGCAGCGACGCGGGCCGGGTGCAGGCGGCCGAATGACGGCGCGCCAATTGACGGTTGGGCGTCGGGCGCGGCCGGTCCTCGCCTGATCCCTCCATCCATGTCGCGCCCCTCGACCCCATTGCTGCCCTTCCTCGTCTGCTGTGCCGGCGTGGCGCTCTTCTCCGTGATGGACGCGGCGATGAAGGGGCTGAGCTTTGCCATCGGCCTCTACAATGCGCTGTTCTGGCGCGCGGTGGCGGGCAGCCTGATCGGCGTCATGCTGATGCTGCTGACGCGGCGGCGCTGGCCGGCGCGCGCGGTGCTGCGCCTCCATCTGCTGCGCGGTACGGTGGTGGCGCTGATGGCGGGCCTGTTCTTCTGGGCGATCATGCGCCTGCCGCTGGCGGAAGCGATTGCCCTGTCCTTCATCGCGCCGCTCTTCGCCCTCTATCTCGCGGCGCTGCTGTTGAAGGAGCGGATCGGCAGCCGTGCGGTCTATGCGTCGCTGCTTGGCCTGCTCGGCGTCGCCGTCATCCTGTCCGGCAGGGTGCAGGGCGATTATGACGCCGATGCGCTATGGGGCGCGGGCGCGGTCTTGCTCTCTGCGCTGCTGTTCGCCTGGAACCTCATTCTCCAGCGGCAGCAGGCGCAGCTCGCCTCGCCGGTCGAGGTCGCCTTCTTCCAGCATCTGGTGATGCTGGCCGTCTATGCGCTCGGCGCGCCATGGCTGGTGCAGCTGCCGCAGGTTCAGGCGATGCCGCTGGTGCTGCTGGCGGCGGGACTGGCCTTCACCTCGCTTGCCGCGCTGGCCTGGGCCTATGCGCGGGCGGAGGCGCAGCGGCTCATCCCGGTGGAATATAGCGCCTTTCTCTGGGCGGCGCTGATCGGCTGGCTGGCCTTTGGGGAGCGCGTGACGCCCCTGACGCTGGCCGGTGCCGCTCTTATCGTCGCCGGCTGCCTGATCGCGGCGCGCAGCCGGGCGCTGCCGCCCGATCCGCAAAACCCGCATGTCGCGCCTGGCATCGCCTGACCGCCGGCCCCCGCAAATCTGGAAGGAATGATATGAAAGTGATCGTCCGCGCGGCCACGCGCCAGGATCTCCCCACCATTTCGCGCTTCATTCTGGCGCTGGCTGACTATGAGCGGCTCGCCCAGGAGTTGAAGGCGCAGGCGGCCGATCTCGACCGCTATCTGTTCGGCCCGCGCCCCATGGCGGAGGTGCTGATCGCGCAGGTGGAGGAGGAAGCCGTCGGCTTTGCCCTCTTCTTCCATAATTTTTCGACCTTCGAAGGGCGGCCGGGCCTCTATCTGGAGGATCTGTTCGTGCTGCCGGAGGCGCGGGGCCAGGGAGCGGGCAAGGCGTTGCTGCGCCGGCTGGCCCAGATTGCGGTGGAGCGGGACTGCGCCCGGCTGGAATGGTCGGTGCTCGACTGGAATGCGCCGGCCATCGCCTTCTATCGCTCGATCGGCGCCCGGCCGATGGATGAATGGACGGTGCAGCGCGTCGATGGCGGCGCGTTGCAGGCGCTGGCGTCGGCCGGCGCACGGCGCGGCGGGGGGCAGGACTCTTGACGCAGGCTTTGCGAAAAGCGCATTGTGCGCCATCGGAACATTTGGGGGACATTGAATAGCATGGCGGTCAGCCGCGGAGCCAAGCGCACGCCGGAATGGCGCGGAATGCTGAAGCGCAGCCTCATCAGAAGCGGCGCGCTGATCGGCGCGTTCGCGCTCATGCTGGGAACCCTGTTCCTGGCGCTGGCGCTGCTCAGCTATACGCCGAGCGACCCGTCGATCAACACGGTGGCGGGCGATCATGTCGCCAATATCATGGGCGCGCCCGGTGCGCTGGCGGCGGATCTGCTGCTGCTGCTGTTCGGCGTGCCCGTCGCACTCATCCTGCCGCTGATGGCGATCACCGCCCGGCGGCTCTGGGGCGATCAGGATATGAGCGGGTGGAAGGCGCAGTTCGGCAAATGCCTGGTCGGCATCATGCTGATCGGCATCGCGCTCGCCCTGTTCCAGCCCGATCCGCTGGTGGGCCTGCCGTCCGGCTGGGGCGGGATGATCGGCCTGGTCACGGCGCGCGGCATATTGAGCCTAGCGGCGCAGGCACCCGCGGCCGAAGGCTGGATTCGCGGCATTCTGGTTGTGGTGGCTATGCTCGCCGGCCTCTTCACCTGCTATCGCAGCCTGGCGCTGGAAAAGCCGATCATCGCGCTGCGCCGCCCGACGCTGCCGCGCCTCAGCCTGCCGCGCCCCGGCCTGCCGCCCGCCTTGACCTTTTCCGGGGGCAAGGGCGATGCGGCGGAGCTGGAGGATGACGATAGCGTTGGCCCGTCGTCCGACCGGCAGGCGACGCCGCGCAAGACCGTGTCCAACGAACCCAAGCCGCCGATCACCATCCAGACGCCCAAGCCCGCGCCGGCGCAGCGGTCGATGGCGCCGGTGTCGCAGGATGATCTGTTCGGCAACAGCTCGCTGCCGTCGCCCGACCTGCTCAATCCGATCCCCGCCAGCCAGGGCGGCAAGATCGACAAGGCGGCGCTGGAGCGTAACGCCCGGCTGCTCGAAAGCGTGCTCGACGACTTCCATGTGAAGGGCAATATCGTCGAGGTCCGCCCCGGCCCGGTCGTCACCATGTATGAGCTGGAGCCGGCGCCGGGCATCAAGGCCAGCCGCGTCATCGCGCTCGCCGACGATATCGCGCGCAACATGTCGGCGCTCTCGGCGCGCGTGGCGACCATCCCCGGCCGCACCGTCATCGGCATCGAATTGCCCAACGCCAATCGCGAAGGCGTGTCCTTCCGCGAACTGATCACCAGCGAGCAATTCGGGCAGGAAGCGACGCTGCCGATCATCCTGGGCAAGAATATCTCGGGCGAACCGATCATCGCCGACCTCGCGCCCATGCCGCATCTGCTGATTGCCGGTACGACCGGATCGGGCAAGTCGGTGGGGCTGAACGCGATGATCCTGTCGCTGCTCTACCGCATGACGCCCGATCAGCTGCGGCTCATCATGATCGATCCCAAGATGCTGGAACTGTCGACCTATGACGACATCCCGCATCTGCTGGCCCCGGTCGTGACCGAGCCGAACAAGGCGATCCGCGCGCTGAAATGGGCGGTGGAGCAGATGGAGGACCGCTATCGCATGATGGCGTCCATCTCGGTCCGTAACCTCGCCAATTATAACGAGAAGGTCCGCGCCGCCAAGGCCAAGGGCAAGCCGCTCGGCCGCCGGGTCCAGACCGGTTATGACCCCGACACCGGCAAGCCCATCTATGAGGAAGAACAGCTGGATTTCCAGCCGCTGCCGCAGATCGTGGTGGTGGTGGACGAGCTGGCCGACCTGATGATGACCGCCGGCAAGGAAGTCGAATTCTTGATCCAGCGTCTGGCGCAAAAGGCGCGCGCGGCCGGGATCCACCTGATCCTGGCGACGCAGCGTCCCTCCGTCGACGTCATCACCGGCGTCATCAAGGCGAACCTGCCGACCCGGATCAGCTTCTTCGTCACCAGCAAGATCGACAGCCGCACCATTTTGGGCGAGCAGGGCGCCGAGCAGCTGCTGGGCAAGGGCGACATGCTCTACATGCATGGCGGCAAGGGACTGACCCGCGTCCATGGCCCGTTCGTCTCCGACGATGAAGTCCGCGTGGTCGCCGACCATTGGCGCGCGCAGGGCACGCCCGACTATATCGCCGCCGTCACCGAGGAGCCGGAAGAGGGCAGCTTTGCGCTCGACGGCGTGGACCTGGGCGACGACAGCCCCGACGCCCAGCTGTTCCGCAAGGCGTGTCAGCTGGTCTTCGAAAATCAGAAGGCGTCGACCAGCTGGCTGCAACGCCAGCTGCGCGTCGGCTATAATAGCGCGGCGCGCCTGATCGAGCGGATGGAGGAGGAAGGGCTGGTCGGCCCCCCCAACCATGTCGGCCGCCGCGAGGTGCTGCGCGACGAGAATGGCAATCCGATCTGATCGAAGTGCGCAGGCCGGGTAGGGCGCGGGTCGCCCACCGGCCTGTTCAGCCTTGCGCCGGGCGGCAGGGCGTGGAACGTGCGGGTTCAGGACGGGTTCAAGCCCGTTCCCTATGATGATCTTCATCGTAAAAAGCGGAGAATATCGCATGAAGCGCGTCCTAGCGCCCCTGTTCCTGGCTCTGGCCGCTGCGCCGCTGGCGCTGCCGACCATGCCCGCCGCCGCGCAGAGCCAGTCCGACCTCGACCGGATCAGTGCCTATATTCGCGGCGTCACCACGCTGACGGCGGACTTCACCCAGACCGACCGCAACGGCCAGACGCTGACCGGCAAGCTCACGCTCAAGCAACCCGGCAAGGTCCGTTTCCAATATGAAAAGGGCGTGCCGCTGCTGATCGTGGGCGACGGCAAGGCGCTGACGATGATCGATTATGAAGTGCGGCAGGTGCAGCGCTGGCCGATCGGCAATTCGCCGCTGAGCGCGCTGCTCGATCCCAGCAAGGATCTCTCCAAGCTCGGCCGGCTGGTGCAGACCGGTGATCCCGACGTGCTGAGCGTCGAGGCGCGCGATCCCAAGCGGCCCGAATTCGGCACCATCACCATGATTTTCAAGCGCGATGCCAGCGGCCCTTCGGGCTTGCAGCTTTATGGCTGGGTGGCGCTCGATTCGCAGAATAACCGCACCGCCGTGCGGCTGAGCAATCAGGTCTATGGCGCGCCGGTCAGCGATTCGGCCTTCCGCTGGGTCGATCCCCGGCCGCGTGGCCGCTCCGGCGGCGGTTGAGCCGAGCGGCTGATGCGGCGGGGCGAAAAACTTTCGCTATCGTTCATCTGCCGCTCATATCGCCGGCGCTAGTGGAGATGGCACAGCGAAGGCGACACCGGGATTTCCCCCCTGTTACCCGGGACCCCACCTTCGCCGCGAAGCGCTTCAAGGGCGCGATCGAGACCCCCGTTCCACGCCCCCGGAGCGGGGGTCTTACCTTGTCTGGCCTCCCTGATCTTGCGTGGCCGGGGCGAGGCTCCTAGTGCGGCATAATGGCAGACATCCTCTCCATCGCTTCGTGGAACATCAACAGCGTGCGCGCGCGCATCGACATCGTCGAACAGTTTCTGCGGCAGGAATCGCCCGACATATTATGCCTTCAGGAAACCAAGGTGGTGGACGACATCTTCCCGCGCGAGATGTTCCGCCGCCTGGGCTATACGCATCAGGTGTTGCACGGCCAGCGCATGCATCATGGCGTCGCCATCCTCAGCCGCGTGCCGATTCATGAAGATGACCGGTTCGACTGGCAGGCCAATGGCGAAGCGCGGCATGTGGGCGTGCGGCTCGACAATGGCGTGCGCATCGAAAATGTCTATGTGCCCGCCGGCGGCGACATCCCCGATCGCGACGAAAATCCCAAATTCGGCCAGAAGATCGACTTCATCGAGCGGATGATCGCCTGGTCGAGCGCGCTGGAGGACAAGCCGACCATCCTCACGGGCGACTTCAACATCGCGCCGATGGAATGCGATGTGTGGAGCCATAAGCAGCTGCTCAACGTCGTCAGCCACACGCCGCTGGAATGCGAACTGCTCGGCCGGTTGCAGGCGTCGAACGACTGGGTCGATCTCGGCCGCCATTTCCATCCCGCTCCCGCGCGCCTCTACACTTGGTGGAGCTATCGAGCGAAGGATTGGGCGCTGTCCGATCGCGGCCGCCGGCTCGATCATATGTGGACCAGCCGCGACGTGGCGGCCAAGGCGGTCAGTCACCGCGTCGTCGAACCGGCGCGCAGCTGGACCAAGCCGTCCGATCATATTCCCATCATCACCGAATTCGCCTTCTGATGAGCGGGCGCAACGCAGCGCGGGCGATCGACGCCCTGCGGCGGGGCTGGCCGGTTGCGCTGTCGGCCGCGGACGGCACGCTGCGGCTGATGGCGATCGAGGGCGCCGATGCGGTGACGCTGGCCGATTTCGACCCGGAAGGCGAAGCGGACCTGCTGATTTCGGCGGCGCGCGGCCAGACGCTCAAGCTCGCCAATCAGCTGGCGGCGGCCGACCCGGACATGCCGGTGCTGATCGCCCGCACCCCCTGGATCGATGCCGATGTGGCAACCGCCGTCGCCGATCCGGTGCTGGACCTTGCCTCGCCGTTGAAAGGCCCCTTTGTCGCCCGGCCGCTGGCATCGCCCAAGGCCGCTTCGGCGGCGCTGCGACTGGCCCGGCTGGCGGGCATTCTCCCGGCTTTCTTCCTGCTGCCTGCGACCGGCCCGGCGGAGGCTGAGGTGGATGCGGGCGAGATTGACAGCTATGACGATGCCGGCCGCCTTGCCATTGCGACGCGCGCGCGGCTGCCCGTTTCCGCGAGCGAGGCAGCGGAAATCGTCGCCTTCCGCAGCCCTGACGAGCCGCGCGAGCATGTGGCGCTGATCGTCGGCCAACGCGACGGCACGCCGCCGGTGGTGCGGCTGCACAGCGAATGCCTGACCGGCGACGTGCTGGGGAGCCTGAAATGCGATTGCGGTCCGCAACTGCATCAGGCGCTGCACCAGATCGCCGATGGGCGCTGGGGCATCCTCCTCTATCTGCGGCAGGAGGGGCGGGGGATCGGCCTCGTCAATAAATTGCGCGCCTATGCGCTGCAGGATCAGGGGTTCGACACGGTCGATGCCAATGTGCGGCTGGGTTTCGCCATCGACGCGCGCGATTTCTCGGTCGCGGCGCGGATGCTGGACCTGCTGGGCGTCGGCACGGTGCGGCTGCTCACCAATAATCCGCAAAAGGTGGCGGGGCTGGAAGCGGCGGGCATTGCGGTCGCCGAACGGCTGCCGATCATCCTGCCGGCCAATCCGCACAATGAACGCTATCTCGCCACCAAGCGCGACCGGACCGGGCATCAGCTGTGACGCTGCTGCGCGTCGATACGGCGGCGCGCCGGCTGGACTGCGGCGACCTCTCCATGCCCTGCGCCATTGGCCGGGGCGGCGCCTGCGCGGCCGAGGCGAAGCGGGAAGGGGATGGCTGCACGCCACTTGGCCGCTGGCCGATCCGGGCCGTGCTGTTGCGACCGGACAAGGTCGCGCCGATGGCGTTGCGGCTGCCCTGGCGCTGGATCCGGCCGAGCGACGGCTGGTCGGACGATCCCGCCGATCCCGCCTATAATCGCCCCGTCCGCTTGCCCCGGCCAACATCCGCTGAAAGCCTGATCCGGCAGGATGATGCCTATGATATCATCGTGATCCTGGGCCATAATGATGCGCCGCCGGTGCCGGGGCAGGGCAGCGCCATCTTCTTCCACCTGGCCGAAGGGCGGCCGACGGCCGGCTGCGTCGCCATAGAGCGCGCCGACATGCTGCGCCTGCTGCCGCTGCTGGCACCGGGCGATGCGATGGAGATTGTCTAGGGCGAGACTGCGCTTTCGTCCGTTCGCCCTGAGCGACTTCTGGGCGGAATAGGCTTGGGCTTCGACAGGCTTAGCCCGAGCGGTTCCAATCGCAGCGCGCCCTAGCCCGCGTCACCGCGCCGCGAAGCGCGCCTTTTCCAGCGCGCCCATGTCGGGCAGCAGGAAGTCCACCTTGCCCCGCCCGAAATCGATCGCCACCCGGTCGAACAGCCGCAGCGCGTTCATGCCGAGCAGCAGGGCGGGCCGCTTGCCAAGGCCCAGTTCCGCAAAGGGCGTGGCTTCGGCGAACAGCACCGGCACGTCGCGCAGCGTCACCCGCCCCATCCGCACCGATTTGATCTTCGCCACCTGCCCCGTCAGGCTGCCGCCGGTGACGCTGATCAGGCTGGCCTGGAGCAGTTCGGGCGCCTTCTTCTTGCGGATCAGCTTCGTCATCAGCGCCATATTGCCGACGCAGAAATTCGCGCCGGTATCGAGGATGATGTCCACCCGCATGCCGTTGACGTCGGAATTGAGCAGAATCAGCTGCCCCTTGCGCCGCCGCGCCTCGACGATGATCGTGTCGGGATCGCTGGAGTCGGTGCGATTGCTGCGGCTGTTGCTGATATGCATGCGGTTGCCGCGAAAATCGAGCAGCACCCGCTTGGCATGCAGGCTGTCCAGCCCCAGCAGGCCCGGTGCGCCCAGATGCTGCCCCTCCAGCACCGGCGCCTCTTCTATGTCGAGCGTGCCGCCGCCAAAGCCCAGCCGGGGCACATCCACGGTCCCGACCTCCGCCCGGCCGGTCATGCTGAGAATGGTGACATTCTTGCGCGGCTGGAGTTGCAGCCGCTCGGCAAGGTCGCGGGAGATGACGGTGCGCTGCGCGCCGGTATCGATGACGAAGGGCCATGGCCCCTTGCCGTCGATGGAAATGGGGATGGTCACGCGGTCGTCCGGCGAAGAGGCGGTGCGAACCAGCGTCGGCGGCACTTCGGGATCGAGCAGCGGCGACTCCGCTGTGGCCGGCTGGGTGACAGCGCCAGCATCATCCGGGGCCGGCGCATTCTGGGCGACGAGCGGCGAAGAGGCCAGCAAGGCGACGATGCCGAGCAGGGCGTGAAGCCGTCCCATCTCCATAGATATGTCCTTATTGGTTGTTCTTCTTATATCACGCGGATAGGGCTGTCGTCCATCGCCGTGCGTCAGGCTCGATCCGCCTCATAAGGGGCGGGACGCGGGCCGAAAGGCGCCGTTTACGCTGCGGTCCCGCTTGACTTGGACCGGGGCGCGTCGCTAGACGTCGATTATCTCCCTCGACCGTCCGGATCGAGGTTACCCGTGATAAGCCCGGGCACTCTTCCCCTTCGTTACCACCACTCTTCTCCATCGGACCAACCTGCATGCATCTTAAGGATCTCAAGAAAAAAGCGCCCGCCGACCTCGTGACCATGGCGGAGGAACTGGGTGTCGAAGGCGCATCGACCTTGCGCAAGCAGGACCTGATGTTCGCCATTCTCAAGGCGGAAGCGGAGAATGGCGCGCAGATTATGGGCGAAGGCACGATCGAGGTGCTGCCGGACGGCTTCGGCTTCCTGCGCTCGCCCGAGGCCAATTTCCTCGCCGGTCCCGATGACATCTATGTCTCGCCCAACCAGGTCCGCCGTTTCGGCCTGCGCACCGGCGACACGGTCGAAGGCGAAATCCGCGCGCCCAAGGATGGCGAGCGCTATTTCGCGCTGACCAAGCTCATCTCGATCAATTTCGACGATCCCGATGTCGTGCGGCACCGCGTCAATTTCGACAATCTGACGCCGCTTTACCCTGAGAACAAGCTGCGCCTCGACACGCTCGACCCGACCGTCAAGGACAAGTCGGCCCGCGTCATCGACATCGTCTCGCCGCAGGGCAAGGGCCAGCGTACGCTGATCGTCGCCCCGCCGCGCGTCGGTAAGACGGTGATGCTCCAGAATATCGCCAAGGCGATCACCGACAATCATCCCGAAGTCTTCCTGCTGGTGCTGCTGATCGACGAGCGGCCGGAGGAAGTGACCGACATGCAGCGCAGCGTGAAGGGCGAGGTCGTCTCCTCCACCTTCGACGAGCCCGCGACGCGCCATGTGCAGGTTGCCGAAATGGTGATCGAAAAGGCCAAGCGGCTGGTCGAGCATAAGAAGGATGTGGTAATCCTGCTCGACTCGATCACCCGCCTCGGCCGCGCCTACAACACGGTCGTGCCCAGCTCCGGCAAGGTGCTGACCGGCGGTGTCGACGCCAACGCCCTGCAGCGCCCCAAGCGCTTCTTCGGCGCCGCGCGCAATATCGAGGAAGGTGGATCGCTTTCCATCATCGCCACCGCGCTGATCGACACCGGCAGCCGCATGGACGAAGTAATCTTCGAAGAGTTCAAGGGCACGGGTAACTCGGAAATCGTGCTCGACCGCAAGGTTGCGGACAAGCGCATCTTCCCGGCGCTGGATGTCGGCAAGTCCGGCACCCGCAAGGAAGAGCTGCTGGTCGATAAGGGCACGCTCAGCAAGATGTGGGTGCTGCGCCGTATCCTGATGCAGATGGGCACGGTCGACGCCATGGAATTCCTGCTCGACAAGATGAAGGATTCCAAGACGAACGAAGATTTCTTCGATTCGATGAACCAGTAAGCGTAAGGGACGTTAGGCCGCCATGTTCGACCTGTTCGCCACTGCCGCAGCTGCGGTGCCCGGTTTCGGCTCTCCCGCCGATATCTGGGGGCATATCGTCAATGATTTCAGCAATATAACGACACCCAGCGCCTTGGCCGCCTTTGGCCAGGTGCTGATGATCGATATCCTGCTCGCAGGCGACAATGCCATCGTCGTCGGGGCGCTGGCCGCCGGCCTGCCGGTCAAGCAGCGCCAGCGCGTCATCCTGATCGGCATCATCGCCGCCCTGGTGCTGCGTATCGGCTTCGCGCTGGTGGTGAGCCAGCTGATGCAGATTGTCGGCCTGATTCTGGCCGGCGGGCTGCTGCTGCTCTGGGTAAGCTGGAAAATGTGGCGCGAACTGCACCCCGCCCGGGGGCAGGACACGCTGCATGACAGCAGCGACGACGATATTTCGGGCGTGCGGCCGGCGAAGAGCTTCGCGGCGGCTGCCTGGGCCGTCGCCGTCGCCGATGTCAGCATGAGCCTCGACAATGTGCTGGCGGTCGCCGGCGCAGCGCGCGATCACCCCGGCATCCTCATCATCGGTCTGATCCTGTCGGTCGCGCTGATGGGCGTCGCGGCGAACATCATCGCCAAATATATCGAGCGTTTCCGCTGGATTGCCTATCTCGGCCTCGTCGTGATCGTCTATGTCGCGTTCAAGATGATCTATGACGGCTTTGTCGACCAGAATGTCGGCATCCTGACGCTGTTCAGCTGAACTAACAGGCCGGCGGGCGTCACTCGTCCGCCGGTCCTTTCATACCGACCGGCTGCCAGGGCTGCTTGATGAGCGGCGCAGCCTTGTCCGCCAGCCACCAGCGCAGCGGAATGCGCCGCTCGGCAAGGCCCGGCAGGCTCCACAGATCGAAACCCGCAAAAGGCCGATAGGGATTGCGCCGGCCATAGGCCCATAGCTCGATCCGCGTGGCCGGCTGTGTCGCCTGCGTCCGCGCATGGAATCCAAACGTGTCGGCAATCACCAGCGTATTGGCCGGCACCGAAAAAAGCGTCGGCTGCGGCAGGCCAAGCCCCTCCAGCTCCTCCGCCGCGATGCGGAACGATCCGCGCGCGGACAGGCGGCAGGTGCCGTCGCGCACCGTCAGGCTGCGGGCTTTCTCCCAGGCGAGCCGCTCGGGCGAGAGCCGGTGCGACCCCAGGACATAGGCGAAGGGTCCGCTTTCGACCGGCACATCCTGCAAGAACAGCCAGGCCTTCATCGATGGGTGAAAGGTATCGGCGTGCAGCTGGATCTGCGGGTCCGGCTCACCCTGATGCCGGCGCGGCAGGATCGACTGCATATAGAGCAACGGCTCCATGTCGAACCCCGCCACATAACGGGAGAGGGCGCGCCAGCGCGGATCGCTGCGGAACAGGTCGAGCGCGGGGAGGGTGGCCAGCGTCGACGCATCGACCGCCAGCCGCCGGGTGATCGTATCCCCCTGCACCGCCTCCCGCGCAGGTCCGCGATAGGTGAGCAGCTGCGCCTGCATCGCTTCAAAGCCCGCGCGCGGCAGGAAATCCGGAATGGCGACCACGCCGTCGCGGTCGAACTGCGCGCGGTAGACGGGCGGCACCGCCGCGGCCAGCGAGCGCCGGCGCCAGTGCGTCATCGCATGGGCGGCGCGCAGGCGTGCCACATGCAGACCCTGCGCATTGAGGCGGGGCGAGCCGATCAGCGGATTGTCGATGAAGGATTTGGCGCCGGTAAAAAGCTGGGCAAACCAATAGGGCGCAAGCAAGGGCGAGTGCAGCTTCATGGCCTCGCCCTTGCCAGCGATGATCGGAGTGGTCGAGCCTCTTCTATCCGGGGCGCAACGCCGATGCGACGGACCGTCAGGGCAGCAGGACAGTCGCCCCGCGCGTCTGCCGCGCCTCCAGCGCCTGATGCGCCTGCGCCGCGTCCTTGAGCGGAAAGCGCTGACCGATGACGGCTCGAACGACGCCGCTTTCCATTTGCGCGAACAGCCGCCCGGCAACCTGATCCAGCTCTTCGCGCGTAGCGATATAGTCGAACAGGGTGGGCCGGGTGACATAAAGCGACCCGTTGCGGCTGAGGTCGAGCAGGCTGACCGGCGGCACCGCGCCCGACGCATTGCCATAGCTGACCAGCAGCCCGCGCCGCTTGAGGCTCTGGAGCGAGGCGCTCCAGCTGTCCTTTCCCACCCCGTCATAGACCACGTCCACGCCCCGCCCGCCGGTCAGATCCCGCACCCGATCCGGCAGGGCGTCGAATCCGTCATGGAGGCTGTGGTCGGCATAGACGCTGGCGGCTTTCTCGGCCGAACCGCAATGGGCGATCACGATCACCCCCATGGCACGCAGCCAGGGGACGAGGATCGACCCGACCCCGCCCGCCGCCGCATGGACCAGCGCCACCTGCCCCGGGTGCAAGGCAATGCTCAGCTCGGCGAGATAGCAGGCGGTCATGCCCTTGAGCATCATCGCCGCCGCATCGTCGCTGCCGATGCTGTCCGGGATGGCGATGGCGCGGTCGGCCGGAATGAGGCGGTGCGTGGCATAGGCGCCCAGGCCGCTGACACAGCCGACCCGGTCGCCGATGGCAAAGCCGGAGACACCGGCGCCGACCGCCTCGACCCGCCCGACGCTTTCGGACCCGGGCACCAGCGGCAGCGGGGCAGGGTAAAGGCCGGTGCGATAATAGGTGTCGATGAAGTTCAGCCCGATCGCGTCCTGCGCGATCAGCAATTCGCCTTCCCCGGGCGCACCGGAATCGAACGCGTCCCATTGCAGCTGCTCCGGCCCGCCATGGGCGCGGAGCAGGATATGGTGGGCTGACGCGCCTGCGGCCATCAGGCCAGATGCTCGGCGAAGAAATCGGCGGTCCGTCCGTCCGCCAGCTGCGCGGCATCCTCGACCCGGCGTTTGCCCGTCTCCGTCGCAAAGCCATGGTCCAGCCCCTCATAATCGATCAGGGTGATATGGGCATTATCCTCCAGACCTTCATGCATCGTCTGCTGGACATCGGCCGGCACGAAGCCGTCGGCGGTCGGGATATGGAGAAGGGTCGGCTTGCCGATCGCATGTTGTTCGGACAGCAGCCCGTCGACACCTACGGCATAATAGCCGACAAAGGCGTCGCCATCGGTACGACACGCCGACATGAAGGCGAGCCGCCCGCCCAGGCAATAGCCGACCAGCCCGACCTTGCCGCTGCCGCCCAGCGCCGCCCGCGCCGCCTTGATCGTCGCCTCTATGTCGCGAATGCCCTGATCCTGATTGAACTTGCCCATCAGGCCGAGTGCTTCCTCCATCTCTGTGGGCACGTCGGGGTCGAGTTCGATATGCGGCCGCAGCCGCCAGAACAGGTCCGGCGCGAGAGCCAGATAGCCCGCCTTGGCCCAATGATCGCACTTGCGGCGCATACCCTCATTGACGCCGAAAATTTCCTGAATGACGATGATCGCGGCGGTCGGCGTGGCTTCGGGCCGCGCGACATAGGCGTCGAACTGCGCATCGCCTTCCAGCGTGCCGATGGAGGTAAATTCGCCCATGATGATCCTTCCTGCTGAAAGCTGCACGATATGTGCCTATATTGACCCGGCTGCCGGGTGGCGCAACTCTCCAGCCTGCCAAATGCGCGGCTGAAGACGATATTTGCAGGTGCCCTTGATGGTGCCGGGAAAAGCAGGGAAGGGCGTTTGAAATGAAAGTATCCGTCGATGTGGATTGCACCCCCGCCGAAGCGCGCGCCTTTCTGGGCCTTCCCGATGTGACCCCCATCCATGACAAATATGTGAAGACGATGCTGGACGGCTTCGACGGCGTCACCAATGTCGAGCAGATGGAAACCTTGTTCAAAAGCTTTTCGCCCATGGGCGATGCCGGCGTGCGCCTGTTCCAGCAGATGATGAATATCGGCCTGTCGGGCATGCCCTCTTCGCCCAGCGAGAAGAAATAGCGGCCGGCTTCCTTCATGAGCGATACGATCTTCGCCCTGTCCAGCGGCGCGCCGCCGGCAGGGATTGGCGTTATCCGTCTGAGCGGCCCCGGCGCATCCGCTGCGATCGAGCGGCTCGCGAGCTCGTTGCCGGAACCCCGCATGGCGCGGCTGCGCCTGTTGCGCGATCCTGCTGATGCGCAGCCGCTGGACCGGGCTTTGGTCCTGTGGCTCCCCGGTCCGGCTACGGTGACGGGGGAGGATATGGCCGAACTTCACTGCCATGGTGGTCGGGCGGTGGTTCAGGCTGTCGAGGCTGCGCTCGCCACGCTGCCGGGCCTGCGTCGCGCCGAAGCCGGCGAATTTACGCGTCGCGCCTTTGCCAATGGTCGCGTCGATCTCAACGGCGTTGAAGGACTGTCGGATCTGCTGGCGGCGGAAACGCAGCAGCAGCGCCGCGCCGCGCTGATGATGGCGGAGGGCCATTTCTCCCGTCGCATTGAAGGCTGGCAGGCGGAGCTGCTTGGCCTCTCCGCCCTTGCCGAAGCGGCGCTCGATTTTTCGGATGAGGATGATGTGCCGGACGCAGGGGCGGAGGCGCGGTTGCGGACCGGGGTCGGCGCGCTGCAAGACGCTGTCGAAGCCATATTGTCCCTGCCCTCGGCGGAGCGGCTGCGTGATGGCATAAGGCTGGTGCTGGCCGGGCCGCCCAATGCGGGCAAATCGACCTTGCTCAACGCGCTGGTGGGGCGCGAAGCGGCGATCGTGTCCGACATCGCCGGGACGACCCGCGATCGGATCGAAGTGCCTGCGGCAATCGGCGGCGTTGCATTCCTCATCACCGATACCGCTGGACTGCGCGAGTCGGCAGGCGACAGTATCGAGGCGATTGGCATCGACCGCGCGCGTGCGGCGCTGGCGGCGGCCGACATCATCCTGTGGCTCGGCCCGGCCGACGACGCGCCGGAAGATGCGCTGATCGTCGCGGCACAATCTGACCGGCCCGACCATGATCGCGCCGCGCCGGGGTTGCACATTTCGGCGGCGAGCGGGGCAGGGATGGACGCGCTGGTCGAGGCGCTGCTGGCGCACGCTGCGACGCTGCTGCCGGGCGAAAATGAGCATGCGCTGCATGACCGTCAGCGCACCGCGATCCGGTCGCTGGTCGAGCATCTGGAGGCGGCCCGGCACGCACCGGACCTGCTGCTGCTCGCCGAAGAACTGCGGCTGGCACGTCGGGCCATCGATCGGCTGACCGGGCAGGCGGGGACCGAGCAGATGTTCGATCGGCTCTTCTCCGGCTTCTGCATCGGCAAATGATCTTTGTTCCACGTGGAACATCATCCACTCTTTTGAGGCCGCGCTGTTTCTGATAAGGGCGCGGTCATGCAGACAAGCTATGATGTTATCGTGGTCGGCGGCGGCCATGCCGGCTGCGAGGCGGCCGCCGTCGCCGCGCGTAAGGGCGCGTCCGTCGCGTTGCTGACATTCGAGCGGCCGACGGTCGGTGCCATGTCCTGCAACCCCGCGATCGGCGGTCTGGGCAAGGGCCATCTGGTCCGCGAGGTCGACGCGCTGGACGGCCTGATCGGCCGGGCTGCGGACGAAGCGGCCATCCATTATCGCATGCTCAACAGCAGCAAGGGCGCCGCGGTTCAGGGGCCGCGCGTGCAGGCCGACCGCATTCGCTACCGCGCTGCGATCCACCGCATGTTGGATGCGCAAGCGGGCGTCACCATCATAGAGGGTGAGGCGGTGGCGCTGGATCTGGCGGACGGCGCGGTCGCCGGCTTGCTGCTGGCGGATGGCAGGCGTCTGGCCGCGAAGACGGTGGTGCTTGCGACCGGCACATTCCTCGGCGGCAAGCTGTTCCGGGGTGAGGAGCAGTCGGTCGGCGGCCGCACCGGCGAGCGGGCTGCAACCAGTCTGGGCGTGCAGCTTCGCACATTGGGCCTGCCGGTCGGGCGGCTCAAGACCGGCACGCCGCCGCGTCTGGATGGCCGCACCATCGATTGGGCGCGGCTGGAGGATCAGCCGTCGGACGGTGGCGACTGGACGATGTCGGCCATGTCGGAGCAGCGGCCGCTGCCGCAGCTGAACTGCGCGATCACCCGCACCAATGCGGCCACGCACGCGATCATCCGCGCCGGGCTGGACCGGTCGCCCCTGTTCAGCGGCGCGATCGAGGGGCGGGGGCCGCGCTACTGCCCGTCGATCGAGGACAAGATCGCCCGCTTCGGCGACCGCGATGGGCATCAGATTTTCCTGGAGCCGGAGGGGCTGGACGATGCGCTCGTCTATCCCAATGGCATCAGCACTTCGCTCCCCGCCGATGTGCAGCTCGCCATGGTTCGCTCGATGCGCGGGCTGGAGCAGGTGGAGATCGCCATTCCCGGCTATGCGGTCGAATATGATTATCTCGATCCGCGCGCGCTCGACGCGTCTCTGGAGAGCAGCATGGTGCCGGGCCTGTTCTGCGCCGGTCAGATCAACGGCACCACCGGCTATGAAGAGGCCGCCGCGCAGGGCCTGCTGGCCGGCATCAACGCCGCCGCGCGCGCGCAGGGCGATGCGCCGCTTATCCTCGATCGGGCGAGCAGCTATATCGGCGTGATGATCGACGATCTGGTGTTGCAGGGCGTGACCGAACCCTATCGCATGCTTACCGCGCGCGCCGAATATCGTCTGCGCCTGCGCGCCGATAATGCCGAGACACGGCTGACGCCGATCGGCCTCGCTCATGGCGTCATCGGTTCCGAGCGCCGCGCCCGTTGGGAAAAGCGGCAGGCCGCGCGCGCCAAAGCAGAGGCGGACATGGCGCATATTTTGAGCGCCAGCGAGATGGCGCGCGCCGGTGCCGCCGTTCGGCAGGATGGCGCCCGGCGGTCCCTGTTCGACTGGGCGCGCTTCCCCGAAGTGGACCGCGCCTTGCTCTTCAGACTTGCTCCCGCGCTCGCCGATGCACCGGCCGATCTGCGCGCGGAAATGTTGGAGGACGCGCATTACGCCCCTTATCTCGAAAGGCAGGACAGCGAGATTGCCGAGATGCGCCGTAATGAACGGGTGGCGATTGCGCCTGATTTCGACTTTGCTTCCGTCGGCGGATTGTCCTCGGAAATGATCGAGCGGCTCACCCTGGCGCGGCCGGACAGCCTCGCGGCGGCCAGCCGCATAAGGGGGATCACCCCGGCGGCGCTGGCGGCCATCCTTGTCCATGTCAGGCGCAAGGCGGCATGACCGAAGAGGAAGCCCGCGACTGGATCAGCCACCACTTCGATGTTCCACGTGGAACATGGCAGAAGCTGGAGCGCTATGCCGATCTGTTGATCGAGGGGATGGCGCACCAGAATCTCATCGCTGAATCGACCCGCCCGCATCTCTGGGCGCGCCATATGGTAGACTCCGCCCAGCTGATGCTGCCGGCTCAGGGGGAGGAGGGGGAGTGGATCGATCTCGGGTCGGGTGCCGGGCTGCCGGGGATCGTCGTCGCCATCCTGTCTGATCGCCCCGTGTTGATGGTCGAATCCCGTCGCAAGCGCGTCGACTTCCTCAACGCCGTCATCGACGATCTCGGCCTGTCCAATGCCAGCGTCTTTGGCGGTCGGGTGGAGACGGTGCCGTCAACCGCCGCCGCCGTCATCAGCGCCCGCGCCTATGCGCCGCTCGACCGTTTGCTCGACAGCGCGCTGCATCTTTCGGACGAAAACAGCCTCTGGATCCTGCCAAAGGGGCGCAATGCGCAAAATGAACTGGAGGCGGCGCGCCTGTCGTGGCAAGGTAGGTTTGAAATAGCCGCCAGCGTCACCGACACCGACAGCGCGATCATCATCGCGCGGCGCGTCAAACCCGTCAGGAAGAAAGGCCGAGGATGATCCGTATCGCCATCGCCAATCAGAAGGGTGGAGTGGGCAAGACGACCACCGCCATCAATCTGGCCACCGGCCTTGCCGCCACCGGCCTGCGCGTCCTGCTGGTCGACCTGGATCCGCAGGGGAATGCCTCGACCGGCCTGGGCGTCAATCAGGCCGACCGGGCGCAGTCCAGCTATGACCTGCTGGTCGGCAATTGCGCGTTGGAGGATGCCGTCATTTCGACGCGCGTGCCCAAGCTGGATCTGGTGCCGGCGACGCAGGATTTGTCGGGCGCGGAAATTGAGCTGATCGATTATGAGGAGCGCACCCATCGGCTGGAGCGTGTCCTGTCGGAAGCGCAGCCGGGCCGCTGGGACATTTGTCTCATTGACTGCCCGCCCTCGCTCGGCCTGCTGACGATCAACGCGATGGTCGGCGCCCAATCGCTGCTCGTGCCGCTGCAATGCGAATTTTTCGCGCTGGAGGGGTTGTCGCAGCTGTTGCAGACCGTCGAGCGTATTCGGGGCCGCTTCAATCCCGGCCTGTCGATCATGGGCGTCGCGCTCACCATGTATGATCGCCGCAACCGGCTGACGGATCAGGTGGCGGACGATGTGCGCGCCTGCCTGGGCGATCTGGTGTTCAGCACCGTTATCCCGCGCAATGTGCGCCTGTCGGAAGCGCCCAGCCATGGCGTGCCGGCGCTTATCTATGATGTTCGCTGTTCGGGGTCGGAGGCTTATATGCGCCTTGCCCGCGAACTGATCGCCCGATTGCCCCGCCAGGAGGTTGCTGCTTGAGCGACGAGATTAGCGAGAAGCCGAAGTCCGCCAAACGTCCGCACGGTTTGGGTCGCGGCCTGTCGGCTCTGTTGGGCGATGTTGCGCGCGAAGAGCCGGTGACGCCCACTGCCGAGGTGACGCCGTCGAGCAAGGCGGTGCAAAGCATCGAGGTTGCGCTGATCCAGCCGCATCCCGAACAGCCGCGCCGTCATTTCGACGAAGGCGCCTTGCAGGAACTGGCCGAGAGCATCGCCAAGCGCGGGGTGATCCAGCCGATCATCGTCCGTCCGCAAGGCGGCGGCTTTCAGATCGTTGCTGGCGAGCGCCGCTGGCGGGCGGCGCAGCGGGCGCAACTGCACCGCATCCCGGCTATCGTCCGCGATTTTGACGAGGCCGAAACGCTCGAAATCGCGCTGATCGAAAATATCCAGCGCGAGGATCTCAACCCGATCGAAGAGGCGGAGGCCTATCGCAAGCTGATCGGCGAATTCCATCATAGCCAGGAAGCGCTGGCGCGGCTGGTCGGCAAGTCGCGCAGCCATGTCGCCAATCTCATGCGCCTGCTCGACCTGCCGGCGCCGGTGCAGCGCGCGGTTGTCGAGCAACGCCTGTCCATGGGCCATGCCCGCGCCCTGATCGGCGCGCCCGATTGCGAGCAACTGGCGCAGACGGTCGAGCAGAAGGGGCTGTCGGTTCGCGACACCGAACAGATGGTGCGGCGCGCCAAGACGGGCGCCGATGCGCCTGCGCAGCGGCGGGCGGGCAGTAGCCATGGCGGCCGTGACCCGGATATCGTCGCGCTGGAACAGCATCTTGCCGACATATTGGGCCTGAAGGTCGAGATCATCCATAGCGATGACAAAGCCGGGGCAGGGCAGCTGGCGCTGCGTTATTCCACCCTGGATCAGCTCGACATGCTGTGCCAGCGGCTCTCGGGAGAGCGTATCTAATAGCGACGTTGGGGCGGAATTGCTGGCCTTTTGCCGCCCCGCGCCCTAGTTTGCCGGCATGGCCGACATGCACAGCAGCACCGCTTCCCCTTCCGTCACCCGCCGTTCGGATTACCGCCCACCAGACTGGCTGGTCCCCGAAATCGCGCTCGACTTCGACCTCGATCCCGCGCTGACGCGGGTGAAGGCGCGGCTGACGGTTGTGCGCAATGGGGCCCATGACCGGCCGCTGCGGCTGGATGGCGACGGGCTTGTGCCGCTGGACATCAAGGTGGACGACACCAGCCTTGCCGCGGAACGCTGGTCGATGGAGGCCGGCGGGCTGATCATCCCGCTCGAGGGCGACAGCCATATCGTCGAAACCTGCGTCGAGCTGGCGCCGGAGAGCAACAGCCAGCTGATGGGCCTTTATGCCAGCGGCGGACTGCTCTGTAGCCAGTGCGAGGCCGAAGGCTTCCGCCGCATCACTTTCTTCCCCGATCGCCCCGATGTGCTGTCGCGCTACAGCGTCCGGATGACGGCGGACAAGGCGCGCTATCCGATCCTGCTCGCCAATGGCGATCCGATGGAGTCCGGGGATCTGGACGATGGCCGCCACTGGACCTCCTGGAATGATCCCTATCCCAAGCCGAGCTATTTGTTCGCGCTGGTAGCGGGCGATCTGGCCTGCAACCGCGACAGCTTCACCACCATGAGCGGCCGCCAGGTGACGCTGGGCATCTGGGTGGCGGAGGCCGACCTGCCGCGCACCGCCCATGCGATGCAGGCGCTCAAGAACAGCATGGCGTGGGACGAGCGCGTCTATGGCCGCGAATATGATCTCGACGTGTTCAACATCGTCGCCGTCGCCGATTTCAACTTCGGCGCGATGGAGAATAAGGGTCTCAACATTTTCAACAGCCGCTATATTCTGGCGGACCCGGAAACCGCTACCGACATGGATTTCGACGGCGTCGAAGGGGTTGTGGCGCATGAATATTTTCACAATTGGTCGGGCAATCGCGTCACCTGCCGCGATTGGTTCCAGCTGTCGTTGAAGGAAGGCTTCACCGTCTTTCGCGACCAGAATTTCTCCGCCGATATGGGGAGCCACGCGGTCAAGCGGATCGAGGATGTCCGCATCCTGCGTGCGGCTCAGTTTCAGGAGGATGGCGGGCCGCTCGCGCACCCGATCCGGCCTGAATCCTACATGGAAATCAGTAACTTCTACACGGCGACCATCTATAATAAGGGCGCCGAGGTGATCCGCATGATGGCTGCGATCTTGGGGCCGGAGCGGTTCCGGGCGGGTAGCGATCTCTATTTCGACCGGCATGACGGCGAAGCGGCGACCTGCGAGGATTTCGTCCGCGCGATGGAGGAGGGCGGCGGTGCCGACTTCTCGCAATTCCGCCTCTGGTATGAACAGGCCGGTACGCCCCATGTGCGCGCGCTGTTGCGGCATGACCCCGCCACCCAGAGCGTCGAGCTGGAACTGGAGCAGAGCGTCCCGCCGACTCCCGGCCAGCCCGAAAAACGCCCGATGGCGATCCCGCTGCGCACCGCCCTGTTCGACCCGGTGACGGCGACCCATGGCGGCGACCAATTGCTGATGCTGACGCAGGCGCGGCAGAGTTTCCGCTTCGACGGCTTCGCCCAGCCGCCGATCCTGTCGATCAATCGCGGCTTTTCCGCCCCGGTCATTCTGGAAACGGATCGCAGCCAGCAGGAACTGGCCTTCCTGTCCGCCCATGATGACGATCCTTTCGCCCGCTATGAGGCGATGCAGCAGCTGATGCTCAATCTGCTGATCGGGCGCATCAGCGGTCAGGCAGTGGAGGATGAAGCGGTGATCGCCGCGATCCGCAACACCGTCACCGATACGCAGCTCGACGCCGCCTTCGTCGCGGAGGCGATTCGCCTGCCGAGCGAAGCCTATCTGGGCGACCAGATGCCGATGGTCGACCCCGACGCCATCCACGCCGCGCGCGACGGGCTACAGCAGCGGATCGGCGCGGCGCTGGGGCCGCTCTGGCGCGAGGTGCATGCCGCGACCCGCGCGGAGAGCTTCTCGCTCAATCCCGCCGCCAAGGGCGCGCGCAAACTGCGCAACATCGCGCTCGTCTATCTCGTTGCCTCGGGCGCAGCGGACGGCCCGGTCATCGCCTTCAATCAATTCCATGAAGCGGACAATATGACCGAGCGGCAGGCGGCTCTGGCCGTCCTCGCCAATGGCGAAAGCGCGGAGCGGGTGGCGGCGCTCGACATATTCTACAACCGCTATGGCGGTGACGCGCTGACGCTCGACAAATGGTTCCAGACGCAGGCGCTGGCCTTCCATCCGCACACCCCGGCGCTGGTCGAGGAATTGAGCCGGCACAAGGACTTCACCCTCAACAATCCCAATCGGGTGCGCGCGCTCTATGGCGCGTTCGCCGCCAATCAATGGGCCTTTCACCACAAGTCGGGGCAGGGCTATCAGTTGGTGGCCGACGCGATCATCGCCCTCGACGCGCTCAACCCTCAGACGGCGGCGCGGCTGGTGCCGCCGCTCGGCCGCTGGAAGCGCTTCGACGCCGATCGCGCGGCGCTAATGCGCGGCGCCTTGCAGCGCATCCTCGACAAGCCCGGCCTGTCCAAGGACGTGACCGAGCAGGCGAGCAAGAGTCTCAACTAGAGCCGCACGCCTGAACCGCATCCGTTCGGGCTGAGCCTGTCGAAACCGGCCGGCTCAGCCCGCACCGACGGAGCGCTGATCGCACGTCGATGCAGCCGGCTTCTAAGATCGCTCCCGCACAGGCGCATGAAAAACCCCGCGGCGATGGTCCGCCGCGGGGTTTTTCATCTCATTACAGGCTGCTTTGAGCTTTCAGCGCGGCTGCGTCGCCAGCCAGGCCGCGATGTCGGCGGCGACCTTGTTTGCGGCGGCGTTGAGCGGCGCGCCCACGCTGGCAGCGGTGATCTTGCCACCCACCGGCGCGCTGGCGGTGAAGCGCTGCTTGGCCGTCAGCGTGCCGTCGCCCTGCACCAGCACCGCGTCAAAGGTGACGACCGCGCTGTTGCTCGCCTCGTCCAGGTTGAAGGCGATCAGCTCGCCGCCCAGCCGCGATGCCTGCGCCTTGGCATGATAGCCCGAATCGAGCACCAGCCGGTCGCTGCTCGCCGACAGCGTCTCCACCAGCAGCCGCTGGAACAGGTGGCGGGGCGTGTCGGCCCACTGCACGTCCGTCACATAGGCGACCGATGTCGGCGTCATCTGCACCGGCACCCGCACCGTATCGAGCATGCGCGGCGCTTCGGGATCGGAGACTATGAGCGCCGATCCGCTGGTGGCGCGGGCGGCGCCGGGTGCGACCTTTTGCGTGGCGTCGAGCGAGAGGAGTTGCTCGGGCGCCTTGCCGCCGATCGACACGCAGCCTCCCAGCGCGAGAGCGGCGGCGAGGGCGGCGATCGGGGCGAATGCTACGCCGGTCGGTTTCTTGGGGAACATCATCCGGCTCCTTAATCTGGCTTATAGTCGGGCAGTTTGGGCGATCCGACGATCGACCCCGCGCCCTGCTGGTCAAGACGCTCGGCCACGCCCCGAAAGGCGCGCGACATTTCGCGCAGGTCGCGGACCAGACGGTTGACCTCCGGCATGGTCTGATTGCTGAAGGCCTTCACCCCCGGCTGCGCTTCGGCGATGGTCTTGTCGAGCGTATCGATGCTGCGGCTGGCGGACTGGACGCTCTTGCGCAGGTCGGCCATCAACGGCCGGCCTTCCTCGGTCAGCAGCGTGTCGGTGGTGGCGGCGAGCTTGCCAATCTGTTCGGCGGCGATGCCGGTCCGCTGCACCGCTATCCGCGCCTCGGCCAGCGTGGCGCTGATTTCCGGGCTGCGATCGGCCAGCGAGCCGGAAATCCGCTCCACATTGGCGAGGATGCCGGCGATCGAATGCTGATTCTTGTCGTTCAGCAATTCGGTCAACCGCTCGGTCAGCGTCGACAGCCGCTCCAGCAGCTGCGGCGCATTGTTGAGCAATTCGCCCAGCGCGCCGGGCTTGGTCGGAATGACGGGCACGCCATCGGGGCAGGCCGATGCCGGATCATTGGCGGGGCAGGCGATGGCCGGCGCGCCCTTGACCGCGCCGTCCAGCACGATTTCCGACACGCCGGTAAAGCCCACGCCCTGAATCGTCGCGGTCGTGCCTTGCAGCACGGGCGTGCCGTCGCGGACCGAAATGCGCACGCGCACGAAGCTCGGGTCGCGCTTCCACAGTTCGATCCGCTCGACCTGGCCGGACGGGACGCCCGAATAATTGACACCCGATCCCTTCGCCAGGCCGTTCACCGACTGTTTGAAGAAAATATCATATTCCTTCTTGTCGCCGTCCGACAGGCGCGAGAACCAGAAGGCGGCGATCATGATCGCGGCCAGCAGCAGCAGCGTGACCGTGCCCACCAGCACATGATTGGAGCGCGTTTCCATAAATTATCGCCTTCCGTCCGCTTCTGTTTTGGCAGCGGCCCCCTCGGCCTCGCTCGGGCCATGCTTGCCGCGCTCGCGACTGACGGCCGCCGTGGCGGCACGCCCGCGCGGGCCATTGAAATATTCTTGGATCCAGGGATGGTCGAGCGCCAGCAGCTCGTCGATGGTGCCGACGGCGATTACCTTCTTGTCGGCCAGCACCGCCACCCGATCGCAGATCGAATAGAGTGTATCGAGATCATGGGTGATGAGGAAGACGGTCAGGCCCAGCGTCTGCTGAAGCTTGCGCGTCTGCTCGTCGAACGCCGCCGCGCCGATCGGGTCGAGACCTGCCGTCGGTTCGTCGAGGAACAGCAGGTCCGGGTCGAGCGCCAGCGCCCGCGCCAGCCCCGCGCGCTTCTTCATCCCGCCCGACAGTTCCGCCGGGAATTTCGGCCCCGCTTCGGTCGGCAGGCCGGTGAGGCGGATCTTGTAGGCGGCGATCTCGTCGCGCAGCTCCGCCCCGATATTGGGATAATATTCGCGGATCGGCACTTCGACATTTTCCGCCACCGTAAGGGTGGAGAAGAGCGCGCCGCCCTGGAACAGCACGCCCCAGCGCTTGCGAATGGCGAGCGCTTCATCGTCCAGCCGGCCGACCATCGATTCGCCGAAGACATGGATTTCGCCTTCCAGCGGCGTCTGCAGGCCGATGATGGAGCGCATCAGCACCGATTTGCCGGTGCCCGATCCACCGACCACGCCAAGGATCTCGCCCTTGCGCACGTCGAGGTCGAGATTGTCATGGACCAGCTGATCGCCGAACCCGTTCTTCAGGCCGCGCACCGAAATGGCGACGCCGGTCTGGGCAACCGCCCGCTCGACGCGCATTTCTTCCTCTTTCTGTTCCTCTTCGGCCATCAGTTCCACCCCACCCAGGTGAAGAAGACCGCAAAAAAGGCGTCGATGACGATGACGAGGAAGATCGCCTGCACCACCGCGGCGGTGGTCCGCAGGCCTACTTCCTCGGCATTGGCCTTGACCTGCATGCCCTGAAAACAGCCGGACAGCGCGATGATGATCCCGAAGACCGGCGCCTTGATCAGGCCGACATACAGGTCCGTGATCGGCACCACTTCGCGCAGGCGCTGGATGAAGGTGATCGGCGGAATGTCGAGCGCGACCGCGCAGAGGAAGCCGCCGCCGATTACCGCGACGATAGAGGCATAAAAGCCGAGCAGCGGCATCATCACCACCACCGCCAGCACGCGCGGCAACACCAGCGCTTCCATCGGCGACACGCCGATGGTGCGCATCGCGTCCACTTCCTCGGTCAGCTTCATCGTGCCGAGCTGCGCGGCGAAGGCGGAGCCGGAGCGGCCCGCGACCATGATCGCCGTCATCAGCACGCCCAGCTCGCGGAAGGTCAGCCGGCCCACCAGATTGATGGTTAGCATTTCCATGCCGAACTGGCGCAGCTGCACCGAACCCTGCTGGGCGATGACGATGCCGATCAGGAAACTCATCAGGCCGATGATGCCGAGCGCGGATACGCCCACCACCTCGAACCGCTGAACCACCGCATTCCAGCGGAAGCGGCGGGGATGGCGGATCAGCGTCCAGCTGGCGACCAAGGTGCTGCCGAAAAAGCCGAGCAGCCCCAGCAGGGTGGTGGCCGAATTGACCACCGCCTCGCCAATCTGCCCGACCACGCGCGGGATGGCGCTGACGGGTGCGGGGCGGATCGGCATCGGCTCGTCCAGCTCGCTCACCGCCTCGATCAGCCTCTGCGCATCCTCTCTGGTGCCGGTAATCTCCGCGCCGAGCCGGGTCGCCGTGCGATGCACGGTCCAGGCGCCGATCGTGTCGATATGCTCCACATCGCTCAGGTCGATGGCGCTGACAGGCCCGTGCAGCGCGTCGAGGCGAGCGGGCAGATCATGGAGGCACGCAATCGCCAGACTTCCTGAAAGCCGGACAATCGTGCCGCCGTCGCGCGTTTCTTCTGCAAGGTCGGCCACTTTGGTCATGCGTGGGGATTACTGGTCCATTATCGGTTGCACGGCAAGCCGAAACGGCCCATCCGCACGGTAGAACGATGGGATCAGGCAAAAAGTTTCGGACACGGCATGACGCATAGGCTGGCTTTTTACGACATGGACAGGACTGTGACCTTCTCGGGCACTTATACGGGCTTCCTCGTGCATGTTGCGCGACGGATGGCGCCGTGGCGGCTCGTGCTGCTGCCGCTCGTGCTGCTGCTGATGCTCGCCTATGTCGTCAAACTGATCGACCGGAAGAGACTTAAGGAATTTAATCAGGCGCTTATGATCGGCGCCAATGTCGAGCGGGCGCGGTTGATGCCGCATGTCGAAAGCTATGCCGACAAGGTCGTCGCCGGTAATGTTCGGGCGCAGGCGCTGGCGCAGATCGCGCAGGACCGGGCGGATGGCTATCGGCTGGTGCTCGCCACCGCCTCCTACCGCCTTTATGTCGAACCGATTGCGCGGCGGCTGGGATTCGACGCGGTCATCGCCACCGACCATCTCAGCCAGGATCTGCGCTATGTCCGCGCCAAGATCGCCGGCGAAAATTGCTACGACACCGGCAAGCTGCGGATGATCAAGGCCTGGATGGCGGCCGAGGCGATCGACCGGTCCATGGCCTATATCCGCGCCTATTCCGATCATGTGTCGGATGCGCCGATGCTGGAATTTGCCGACCTGCCCTTTGCCTCCAACCCGCACCGGCCGCTGGCCCAGCTGGCGGCGGCGCGCGGCTGGACACGGGTCGACTGGAGCTGAGGGACTGGCGTTTGGCGCTCGGATTCTGTTTGAAAATGCGCGGAGGCGCGCATTTTGCTGCCGGTGCCGCCATGCGCCGCAAGGCGCATTCTCAAACAAGCGCTCAGGCGTCGGGCACGGGCGAGGGGAGGGGGGCACCGGCAAAATGCGCGGCCAGATTGGCGGCGAGCATCTGCGCCATGCGGCCGACCGCTTCCTGCGTTGCGCCGCCGGTATGCGGGGTCAGCACCACATTGGTGAGGCCGGCCCAGCGATCCGGGTCGGTCGGCTCGGGATCGAACACGTCGAGCGCCGCGCCTCCCAGCCGCCCCGCGCGCAGCGCCGCCACCAGCGCCGCCTCATCGACCAGCTGCCCGCGCGCGACATTGACGAGCAGCCCGTCCGGCCCCAGCGCGTCGAGAATCGCGCCGTCGATCATGCCGCGATTGTCCGGCCCGGCCCGCGCCGCCACCAGCAGCATGTCGCTGCCGCGCGCCAGCGCCGCCA